>CAITOD010000586.1 GCA_903893935.1 uncultured Sphingomonadales bacterium | reverse complement strand
GCCTTGGCGAAGAAGCCCATGAAGCCCAGGCGGATGCCGTGCTTCTTTTCGAACAGGTCCTTGTACTTGTCGCGCGCGGCGATCACCGCCGACATGTCGACATCGTTGAAGGTGGTCAGCAGCGCGGCGGTTTCCTGCGCGCTTTTCAGGCGCTTGGCGATCGTCTGGCGCAGCCGCGTCATCTTGACGCGTTCTTCATTGCGCGCCTGGGCCGGGGCAGCCGCTGCGGGCAGCGCGGCGGCGGGGGCGGCGGCGGGCGCAGGCACGGCGGCTTTGGCTTGGGCTGCGGCGAGCACGTCTTCCTTGGTCAGGCGTCCGCCCGCACCGGTGCCCTTGATCGTCGCGGGATCGATGCCGTATTCGAGCACCGCGCGGCGCACCGCCGGCGAGAGCGCTGCGGCATCGCCTTCGGGTGCGGCTTTGGCTGCGGCAGGTGCCGCAGCTGGCGCGGCAGCAGGGGCCGGGGCGGGGGCTGCGACCGGGGCGGGCGCGGCGGCGGGCGCTGCGGCCACCGGGCTGCCCGCAGCTTCGATCAGCGCGATCAGCGCGCCGACTGCCACGGTGTCGCCTTCCTTGACCAGCCAGTCGCCGAGAAAGCCGGCAGCGGGCGCGGGCACTTCGACCGCGACTTTGTCAGTCTCAAGGCTCACGATCGGCTCGTCGAGAGCCACCGCTTCGCCCGGCTTTTTCAGCCACTGGCCGACAGTCGCCTCGCTGACGCTTTCACCGAGCGTCGGCACTTTGACTTCGATGGACATAACCGTGGTTCCTTGATCGGGCATTGCGGGGAAGCGGGTTGAAAGCGATCAGGCGCGTTTCTTGCGGCGGATTTCGCCTCGCACCGACAGCGCCAGCGCATTGGCGACGAGCGCGGTCTGCTCGTTGGCGTGGCGCTTGGCGAGCCCGGTGGCGGGCGAAGCCGCCCCGATCCGCCCGGCATAGCGCGGGCGGGCCACTTTGCTGCCGGCCGCCTTGAGCGCTTCTTCGATCCGTGGTTCGACGAAGAACCACGCGCCGTTGTTGCGCGGCTCTTCCTGGCACCACACAACTTCTTCGAGATGCGTCATGCGCGACAGCCGCAGCGCCAGCGGTTCGCCGGGGAACGGATAGAGCTGTTCGAGCCGGATGATCTGTACGTCGGTCAAGCCCTGCTGGTCGCGCGCTTCGAACAAGCCGTAGGCCACTTTGCCGCTGCACAGGATCACTTTGCGCGTCGCTTCGTCGGCAGCGCCGTTGATGTCCGACTTGATCCGCATGAAATGCGATTCGCCGACGAACGAAGTCGCCGCCGATTTGGCCAGCGGATGGCGCAGCAGGCTCTTGGGCGTCATGATGATCAGCGGCTTGCGGAACGGCCGGTGCATCTGGCGCCGCAAGACGTGGAAATAATTCGACGGCGTGGTGATGTTGCACACCTGGATATTGTCTTCGGCGCACAGTTGCAGATAGCGTTCGAGCCGCGCCGACGAATGTTCGGGCCCCTGGCCTTCGTAGCCATGCGGCAACAGCATCACGAGCCCGTTGGCGCGCAGCCACTTGGCCTCGCTCGCGGCGATGTACTGGTCGATCACGATCTGCGCACCATTGGCGAAATCGCCGAACTGCGCTTCCCACAGCACCAGCGTCTTGGGATCGGCGCTGGCATAGCCATATTCGAAGCCCAGCACGCCATATTCGGACAGCGGGCTGTCGTGGACTTCGAACCGGCCGTGCGGCAGCGTTGCGAGCGGCACGTATTTGTGCTCGTCGGTCTGATCGACCCACACCGCGTGGCGCTGGCTGAATGTGCCGCGACCCGAATCCTGCCCCGACAGGCGAATGTTGAAGCCTTCGGTGGCAAGGCTGCCGAACGCGAGCGCCTCTGCGGTGGCCCAGTCAAACCCCTGGCCGGTCTTGAACATCTCGCGCTTGGCTTCGATCACGCGTGCGAGCGTCTTGTGCACGGTCAGGTCGTCGGGCACCGTGGTCAGCACGCGGCCCAGGCTGTCGAACAGCTTGCCATCGATCCCGGTCGGCACGTTGCGGCGTGCGGTGACCGGATCGGCCGGCTTGTTCAGCCCGCTCCAGCGCCCGCCGAACCAGTCGGCCTCGTTGGCCTTGTAGCTTTTGGCCGCGCTGAATTCCTCTTCGAGCGTGGCGACAAAGCTGTCCTCGGTCTGCGCTTTCCAGCCGCTGTCGATCACGCCCTGCGCCACCAGCCGGTCGGCATAGACCGCGCTGATCGGCGGATGCTGGCGGATTTTGGCGTACATCAGCGGCTGGGTAAAGCTGGGCTCGTCGCCTTCGTTGTGGCCGAACCGGCGATAGCACCACATGTCGACCACCACGTCGCGGCCAAACCGCTGGCGATAGTCGATGGCGAGCTTGCACGCGAAGGTCACCGCTTCGGGATCGTCGCCATTGACATGGATGATCGGCGCCTGGACGCCTTTGGCAACGTCCGACGGATAAGGCGACCCGCGCGAAAACTGCGGGCTGGTGGTAAAGCCGATCTGGTTGTTGACGATGAAATGGATGCAGCCGCCGGTGTCG
>CAITOD010000585.1 GCA_903893935.1 uncultured Sphingomonadales bacterium | reverse complement strand
GTCGACCGCCACGCCGTTGCGCGCGGTGTGGATGCGCGCATCGATGATATTGCCGCCGGCAAGGTGAATGCCCCCGGCAATGCGATAGAACAGCCCCGGATGGTCGGCCGCGATCACCGTGACCAGCGTCGCCCCGCGCGCGGGGTAATACCGCGCCTCGACCGACAGCGGTTCGTCGAGCGCGATATCGAGCTGTTGCAGGTTCAGCGCGATGATGTCTTCGGGTTCGGCGATCCAGTAGGCATCGACGAATTGCCGCCCGACGGTGCCGATCAGCGCGGCGCGTTCCTGCAGGATTGCCGCAACCGCCTGCTTTTTGGCGGCAATCCGTTCGGCGCGGCCGAACTGCTTGTGCCCCAGCCGCAACCGTTCGTGCGCGGCGATATACAGATCGCCGAGCAGCTGGCGTTTCCACGAATTCCAGATGCCGGGCCCCACCGCACGGATATCGACCACCGTCAGCACCAACAGCAGGCGCAGGCGTTCGACGCTTTGCACTTGCGCGGCGAAATCGGCGATCGTCTTGGCGTCGGACAAGTCGCGCTTGAACGCGGTCGCGCTCATCAGCAGGTGCCAGCGCACCAGCCAGGCGACCATTTCGGTTTCGGCCGGGCTCATCCCCAGCCGCGGGCACAGCTTCAGCGCCACTTCGGCGCCCAGCACCGAATGATCACCCCGCCGGCCCTTGGCAATGTCGTGCAGCAGCGTCGCGACATAGAGCGCGCGGCGCGAGACGATCTGGCCGATCACTTCGGTCGCCAAGGGATGATCGGTGCCTTCGCTGCCGTGCTCGATCCGAGCCAGCAGGCCGATGGCGCGGATGGTGTGCTCGTCGACCGTGTAATGGTGGTACATGTCGAACTGCATCTGCGCCACCACGCGGCCGAAATCGGGCACGAAGCGGCCGAACACGCCCGCTTCGCTCATCCAGCGCAGCACCGTTTCGGGGTCGCGCCGGCTGGTCAGAATGTCCATGAACAGCTGGTTGGCGCGCGGATCGCGACGCACTTTGCCATCGATCAACCCGGCATCGCGATGCGCCTGACGGGTGGTTTCGGGATGGATTTCCATGCCTTCGCGGTCGGCGACATGGAACAGTTCGATCAGCCGCACGGGATCTTTGGCAAAGAAATCATCCCCGCTGGCCGCGACTTTGTCGGCAATGACCGAAAACGCGCCGATCTTGCGACGCTCGCGCCGCCGCGCGCGCAGCTTGGCGAAAAAGCCCAGGCGCTGGCTCGCCCACTGTTCGTCGAGCTGCGCGAGGAACACCCCGGTCAGCGAGCCGACCTGCCGCGCATGCAGAAAGAACAAGTGCATGAAGCGTTCGACCGCGCTTTTGCCCGGGCGGTCGGCAAAATTCATCCGCAGCGCCACTTCGCGTTGCAGATCGAACGTCAGCCGGTCTTCGGGGCGCCGCGTGATGATGTGCAAGTGGCAGCGCACCGCCCAGAAGAAATTTTCGGCGCGGCGAAACGCGCGGTATTCGTGCCCGGTCAGCAGCCCGACGTCGACCAGTTCGGACGGGTCGCGCACTTTGTGGATATATTTGCCGATCCAGTAGAGCGTGTGCAGATCGCGCAAGCCCCCTTTGCCTTCCTTGACATTGGGTTCGACAACATAGCGGCTGTCGCCCAGCCGCTTGTGCCGCTCGTTGCGTTCGGCCAGTTTCTGCGCAACAAACTGCCGCTCGGTGCCGGCGGCGACATCGCTCCAGAAGCGGTGCTGCGCTTCGTCGTGCAAGGCCCGATCACCCCACACATAACGCCCTTCGAGCAGCGCGGTGCGGATCGTCAGATCGGCTTTGGCCTGGCGCACCAGTTCGTCGAGCGAGCGCGTCGAATGCCCGACTTTGAGCCCCAGATCCCAGAGGAAATAGAGCATGGCCTCGATCACCTGTTCGCACCAGGCGGTCGGCTTGTTGGGTGTCACAAAGGCGATATCGACATCCGAATGCGGCGCCATTTCCCCACGGCCATAGCCGCCCACCGCGATGATCGCGATGCGCTCGCCGGTCGAACGGTTGCTCGCGCGGTAGACGCGCGCCACCACATGATCGTGGATCACGCGAATCAGCTGGTCGATCAGGAACGCCTGCCCCTCGACGCATTCGGTGCCGTGCGAAGGGTGCGCGACCAGCCGCCGGTCGATCTCGGCGCGCCCGCGCCCTAGCGCATCGCGCAGCATTTCAACGATCACCGCCCGGGCTTGCGGGCCATCGCGCTCGGCCACGGCGGCGATTTCGTCGGCAAGCACGCGCCGATCGATGATCGCGCGCTGGTTGGCAATCCGGGGGAGCGTCATGCGCTCCCCTTAGCCCAGGATCACTTTACAGTCTCTGCCCATTCGCGCTGATAGGTTTCGCGCAGTGCCCGCTTGTCGACTTTTTCGGTGCCGAGCCGCGGCAGCGGCGTGGTCACTTGCCAGAACTTGGCCGGAACCTTGAAGGCAGCGATCCGTTCCGCCAGCCAGGCGCGCAAAGCTTCGGCATTGAGCGTTGCGCCGGGCTTGACGAGGAACACCGCGGCGGGGATTTCGCCAAACATCTCGTGCGGCAGGCCGAACACGCTGGCCTCGGCAATCGCCGGGTGGCCGTAAATAGCGCTTTCAACCTCGATGCAGCTGATGTTTTCGCCGCCGCGGATGATGATGTCCTTCTTGCGGTCGACAATGAACAGATAGCCGTCTTCGTCGACATAGCCGAGATCGCCGGTGCGGAAGTAGCCGTCGGGCATGATCGCCGCGCGGGTCGCCTCGGGATTGTCCCAGTAGCCGAGAAAATTGCACACGCTGCGGATCGCCACTTCGCCCACCGCACCCGCATCGAGCGCCCGGCCATCGTCATCGAGAATCGCCAGATCGACCAGCGGCCGCGATGCCGAGCCGGTGCTGCCGGGCTTGGCGAGGTAATTCTCGTTGAAATTGCCGCAGCCGACCCCGTTGGTTTCGGTAAGGCCATAGCCGAGGATCGGGAAGGCATGCGGCAATTCGGCGCGAATGCGCGCGACATGATCGACCGGGCGCGGCGCGCCACCGGCGGCAAATGTCACGCATGTCGACAGATCGTATTTGCCGTGATCGGGGTGGGTTGCGATTTCAAAGCTCATCAGCGGTACGCCGACGAAATAGGTCACGCGTTCCTGTTCGATCAGTTGCATCGCGCGCACCGCATCCCATCGCGCCATGATCACCAGCTTGCGCGCGATCGCAAACGACTGCAGCAGCACGGGCACTTCGCCGGTGACATGAAACAGCGGCACATTGACCAGCGCGCATGGTTGCGACGAGGGATCGGGCGCTTCGCCGCGCGCGGTCATCACACCGAGCACGGCAAGCGTCTGCGCGATATAGTTGAACGTGCCCTGCACCACGCCGCGATGATCCGAATAGGCACCTTTCGAAGTGCCGGTCGATCCCGAAGTGAACAGCACCGTGGCCAGATCGTCGCCCGTCAGCGCGGGCAGCGCGACCGTCGCATCACCCCCTTTGGCGGTCAGCGCGGCCAGGCCCTGCGCGGGCGCGCAATCATGCCCGATCTGCAAGAGTTCACCCGCATGCGCCCGCCCGGCAAGGCGTTCGGCGCGCTGCCGGTCGGCCAAGACCAGCTTGCAGCCGACCAGATCGATCCCGTGGACCAGTTCGTCGCCCGACCACCAGCCGTTCAGCAGCACCGCGACCCCGCCGGCCATCAGCACCGCCATATAGGCGACCACCCAGTTGGCCGAATTGCGCG
>CAITOD010000584.1 GCA_903893935.1 uncultured Sphingomonadales bacterium | reverse complement strand
GCGCACGGTGTGGCCGGGGCCTTTGGGCGCGATCATGATCACGTCGATATCGGCGCGCGGTTCGATCAGGCCGAAGTGGATGTTGAGGCCATGCGCAAACGCCAGCGCAGAGCCGGCGCGCAGATTGGCATGGATGTCTTCGGCATAGATCGCGGCCTGGTGCTCGTCGGGCGCGAGAATCATCAGCACATCGGCCCAGGCGGCGGCTTCGGCATTGGGCAGCACTTTGAAGCCGGCGGCTTCGGCCTTGCGCGCGCTGGCCGAGCCCGGGCGCAGCGCGATAGCGACGTCCGCAACGCCCGAATCGCGCAAGTTCTGCGCATGCGCATGGCCCTGGCTGCCATAGCCGAGCACGGCGATCTTTTTGGTGGTGATCAGGTTGAGATCGGCGTCGGCGTCGTAATAGACCTTCATGTCGGTTCCGTTTCTGCAGGCAAATGGGGGAGGGTTTGTTGGAAATTCAGGCGGCCTGGTTGCCGCGCACCATGCCGACAATGCCGGTGCGGCCGACTTCGACCAGCCCGAGCTCTTTCATCAGCACGACGAAAGTGTCGATCTTGTCGGGCGAGCCGGTCAGTTCGAACACAAAGCTCGACGTGGTGGTATCGACCACTTTGGCGCGGAAGATTTCGGCCACGCGCAGCGCTTCGACGCGGATATTGCCGGTGCCGGCGACTTTGATCAGCGCGAGTTCGCGTTCGACGTAAGGCCCCAGTTCGGTCAGATCGACCACTTTGTGCACCGGCACCAGGCGTTCGAGCTGCGCGCGGATCTGGTCGATGATCGAAGGCGGACCGTGGGTGACAATGGTGATGCGGCTGACTTCGTGGTTGTCGGTGATGTCGGCCACGGTCAGGCTGTCGATATTATAGCCGCGCGCGGTGAACAGCCCGGCAATCTTGGCGAGGATACCGGCCTCGTTGTCGACAGTAATGGTCAGCACGTGGCGTTCCTGCGCCTCGATGGTCTGCGTGTTCATGGCTCAATTCTCTTTCAGACCAGCGCCTTGGCGGCATCGTCCATGGTGCCGGCGACATCATCGCCATAGAGGATCATGTCGGTATGCGCCGCGCCTGAAGGGATCATCGGGTAGCAATTGGCTTCCTTGACCACCAGGCAATCGACGAACACCGGGCCGGGGTGATCGATCATCGCCTGAATGCCGGCGTCGAGCTCGTCCATCGTGGTGATGCGGATGCCTTTCCACCCGTAAGCTTCGGCCAGTTTGACGAAATCGGGCAGGCTGTCCGAATAGGAATTCGAATAGCGGCTTTCATAGGTCAGTTCCTGCCACTGGCGGACCATGCCCATCCATTCGTTGTTGAGCACGAAAACTTTGACCGGCAGGCGGTATTGCGTCGCGGTGCCGAGTTCCTGGATGTTCATCTGGATCGAGGCATCGCCGGCAATGTCGATCACCAGCGCATCGGGCAGGCCGGCTTGCGCGCCGATTGCGGCGGGCAGGCCATAGCCCATCGTGCCGAGCCCGCCCGAAGTCAGCCATTTGTTGGGGCTGGCGAAATGGAAATACTGCGCTGCCCACATCTGGTGCTGGCCGACTTCGGTGCTGATCACCGGATCGCGGTGGCGGGTGAGGTCGTAAAGCCGCTCGATCGCCTTTTGCGGCATGATTTCCTTGCCGCGCAATGGATAGGCGAGGCTCTGGCGCGCGCGCCAGCCATCGATCTCGGCAAACCAGTCGCCGAGATCGGCCTGGCCGTGGCCGGCGGTGAGCCACGCTTCGATCATCTGGTCGAGCACCACCGCGCAATCGCCGATCACCGGCAGATCGACACGCACCGTCTTGTTGATCGAGGCGCGGTCGATATCGACGTGGATCTTGCGCGAAAAGGGCGCAAAGGCATCGAGCCGCCCGGTCACGCGGTCATCGAACCGGGCGCCCAATGCAATGATCAGGTCGGCCCGGTTCATCGCCATATTGGCTTCATACGTGCCGTGCATGCCGAGCATGCCGAGCCATGCCGGATCGCCCGCCGGATAGGCACCAAGCCCCATCAGCGTCGAAGTGACGGGCGCGCCGGTCAGCCTTTGCAGTTCGCGCAGGCGGCGGCTGGCTTCGGGCCCGGCGTTGATCACGCCGCCGCCGGTGTAGAACACCGGTCGCTCGGCGGCTGCAATCATCGCCACGGCTTGCGCGATATCGGCGGCGGGCGCGGCGGTCTGCGGCGCATAGCGCGTGCGGCGCTGCGGCGCGCGGCCGTTCCAGCGCGCGAGGCTGATCTGCACATCCTTGGGGATGTCGATCACCACCGGGCCGGGCCGGCCGGCGGTGGCGATATGAAACGCCTCGTCGACGATCGCGGCGAGTTCGCTTGCGTCTTTGACCAGATAGTTGTGTTTGGTACAGTGGCGCGTGATGCCGACGGTATCGGCTTCCTGAAATGCATCGGTGCCGATCAGGCCGGTCGGGACCTGGCCGGTGATGACCACCATCGGGATCGAATCCATGAAGGCATCGGCAATGCCGGTGACCGCATTGGTGGCACCCGGGCCCGAGGTGACCAATACCACACCGGGCTTGCCGGTGGCGCGCGCATAGCCTTCGGCAGCGTGCGCCGCGCCGGCTTCGTGGCGGACGAGAATGTGGCGGATTCGCTCGTCGCCGAACAGCGCGTCATAGATCGGCAGCACCGCGCCGCCGGGATAGCCGAACACGAATTCGACGCCCTTGGCGATCAGGCTTTCGACCAGGATCTGCGCGCCGCTGCGCTCGAT
>CAITOD010000583.1 GCA_903893935.1 uncultured Sphingomonadales bacterium | reverse complement strand
GGGCGTGGCCGAACCGACCACCGGTGCGGCAGGCGTCGACGATTGCGCGGCGGGTTTTTCGGTCGGCTTGGGCGGCAGCTTGCCTTTGGGATTGTCGGATTCGACATTGCCGAGCAGTTGCTGCACTGCATCCGCGCTCTTGAACCCGTCGGTCGGCAGCTTGATCTGGTTCGCATCGACCGGATTGACCAGATAAGGCGTGACCACGATCACCAGCTCGGTTTCGCCCTTTTGATAGGCGGTCGACCGGAACAGCGATCCCAGCACCGGAATATCGCCGGCGCCCGGCATCTTGGTGATGGTGTTGGTGCTGTTGTTCTTGAGCAGCCCGGCAATCATGAAGCTTTGGCCAGAGCCAAGCTCGACGGTGGTTTCGGCGCGGCGCACGGTCAGCGCCGGGATCGAATAGCCATTGAGCGAGACTGCGCCTTGCGACGACAGTTCGGACACTTCGGGTCGCACACGCAGTGAAATGCGCCCGTTGGCGAGCACCGTCGGCGTGTACGACAAGCTGACCCCGAACTTCTTGTAATCGACCGAAACCGTGCCAAGCCCGGTGCTCAGCGGAATGGGAAATTCGCCGCCGGCGAGGAAATCGGCGGTTTCGCCCGACAGCGCGGTCAGGTTCGGTTCGGCGAGCGTCGTCACCAGGCCGATGGTTTCGCCAAGATTGAGCGCGGCAAGCAAGTCGAGCCCGAGCAATTTGCCGGTCCCGGCCAGCGTGGTGCCGATGCCCGCCGTGTTGACCGTCACACCCGGTTCCTGCGTCAGCCCCAACGGATTGGTCGGCGTGACGTTGGCCGGGATCTGCACATAACCGGTCACGGTCTGGCCCACGCCGAGCGGGATGCTCTGGTAGCCGCCGGTGAAAAAGCCGGTGCCCTGGCCGATGCCGTACTGGAACCCGTTGGTGGTCGACGAACTGGTGAGGTTCGAACTGATGTTGCGCGTCAGCGAGCGGCTGACTTCGGCGATGCGCACGCTGAGGTTGACTTGCAGCGGGGTGGCCATTTTCAGCCGGCTGATCACATTGGTATCTTTGGCGACAAACGCCTTGACCAGGCGTTCGGCTTCGGCCGCGTCTTCGGGCGCGGCGACAGTGCCGGTCAACAACACGGTGTTGTTCATTGTCGCGGTCGCGATGTGCGCGTCGGGCATTGCGAGGTGGAGCATCTGGTCGATGCTGTCGAGATTGGTGCCGACGCGGATATTGGCCGACCACACCACTTCGCCGCGCGCGTTGCTGGCATAGACGGTGGTTTCACCGCCGGTCTTGCCGAACACATACAACTGGTTGGCTGCCTTCACCTGGACATCGGCGATCGTGTCGTTGGCAACGAACACGTCGGACATGCCGGCCGGCAGCGTCACCAGCTGGCCGCGCCCGATGCCGAGCGTGAGCGATCGCGCCGGTGCGCTGACGCCGGGGGTGCCGGGCAGGCCGGTTGCAACCATCGGCGCCATGCCGACGTGGCGCTTCGGCGGTGCTGCGAACAGCGGGCCGGACAGCCCGGGCAGCGTGGCGATGACCACGGTGCCCAGCACAGGGCCCAACACCGAGCCAAGCAGGCGCAGTTTCATCGTCGTGCCGGTTGCGCCGGGGCGCGCGCAGGCGGGGGTGCTCAGGTGCATCTCAATAAACTCCCAGCGGGATATTCGGCAGACTGGAGGGCATCGACGCGACCGGCACATCGACCGTTTCCTTGCCACGCGTCACGCGCACCACCGGTCCGTGGTGAACTTCGCCGGGTGCCACCGGTGCCGCAGCAGGGTGCGCGTGACCGGCCGCGTCGCGACCCGGATCGGGCGCGGTGCCGTTGATCGAACTGGCGGTAGGCATCGTCTTGCGCTGGAACCGCGACACGTCGCCGCCGGTGACAAAGCTGTCGGCTTTGTCGACGGGGCGGCCCATGGCCGATTTCAGCAAGGCTTCTTCCTGCGCTTTGGTCGCACCATTGGGCACTTTGACCCGGCCCGAGGCAACCACGCGTTCCAGATCCGACGAATTGTCGGCGATCGAGCGCAGCGACAGGCTGATCGTGCCGACCGATTCGGCGACTGCCAGTTCTTCGGCGATCTTGGGCGTGGTTTCGACCGTCACCAGGCTGAAGCCTTTGACGCGGGTATGGCCATCGACGGTTTCCTGATCGGTCGACTGGTCGGTGGC
>CAITOD010000582.1 GCA_903893935.1 uncultured Sphingomonadales bacterium | reverse complement strand
GACCATCCGGGCTTGAGCGAACTGGGGCTGTAACGCGATGCGGCGCGCGCTTTGGGCCGTGCTGACCGCGGGCGCCGTACTCTTGCCGGTCGCGGCCGGAGCACAGGCGCCCGGCCGTTTTGCGTATAAACTGCAAGTCACCCCCGAGGAAGGTCCGGTCGATCCTGCCATCACGGGCCGCTACACTGCGGTTTTTCAGGCGTGCCAGAATCGGGCGAAGATCACATTTGACCATTTCGCCTGTTTCGATGCCGAATTCGCGCGACAGGACGCCGTGTTGAACCGGACGTGGAAGGCGACTTTTGCCCGGATCACCGGCCCGGATCACGCGCGGTTGCTCGCCGCGCAGCGGGTATGGCTGGCGGCGCGCGATCCGTTCTGCCGGTCCGATGCCGATGGCTTTTCCGGTGGTACGATCATGCCGATCATCTTCGCCGATTGCCGGGTCGAACTGACCATCCGCCGCACGATCTGGCTCGAACGCCTGCGGTGATCCGCCAGTTCGCGGAGCCGACCCGATAATTGGCCGCCGCGCAGGGCAGGGCTTTTGGTGCACTGGCGCGCCATAAAAATAGAACATATAAAGAACAAATGACACCCTGCGATCCGGTCGAAAATGAGATGATTCGGGCATGCCGACCCGATGGGGCGTGACCGGCGATGCCCGAACCCGCACTGACCCCCGCACGCCGCCATGCCGCGCCCGACGGGCCGCCGCCGCCGCGCGCGCCGTTTGTCGAACTGGGCGTGATGAGCTGCTTTTCGTTTTTGCGCGGGGCGTCGGATGCGGTCGATCTGGTCACCACCGCGCGTACGCTCGGCTATGACGCGATCGGGATTGCCGATGCCAATTCGTTTGCCGGCGTGGTGCGGCTGCATGGCGAGGCAGGCGCGCTGGGGCTGCGCCCGGTCATCGGTTGCCGCATCGAAACCGTCGAGGGCCTCGCTTTCCTCGCCTATCCCGCCAACCGCGCCGGCTATGGCCAACTGTGCCGGCTGATTTCGCTCGGGCGCATGGGCACACCCGAAGGCGCGTGGCAGGACAAGGGACGTTGCGACATCACGCTGGCGATGCTCGCGGCGCACAGCGCGCACGTTGCGCTGGTGGCGATCCCGCCGCGCGAGCTTGACCGGATCATCACGATTGCGGTGCCGGGCAATGTGGTCAAGCTGGCAGAGGCCGATCATCCCCCGGCGATGACCAGCCTGTCCACCGACTTTGCCGGGATTATCCCCTATCTTGTCCACAGCCTGCCCGGCTTGCGGCATATCGCGGCGTGCTATCTGCATTGCGGCGACGATGTGGCGCGGATCAACGCGCTCGACGACCTGGCGCGCGCGCATGGCCTCGTGCTGCTGGCAACCAACGATGTGCTCTATCACGAAGCCGCGCGGCGCCCGCTGCACGACGTGATGACCGCGATCCGCCATCGCACCACGGTCGCCGCCGCCGGGCATGTGCTCGAAGCGCATGGCGAGCGCCATCTCAAGTCGCCCGCCGAAATGATCCGGCTGTTCGAACGCTGGCCGCACGCGATTGCCGCCGCGCGCGATCTGGCCGATGCCTGCACGTTCGCGCTCACCGAATTGCGCTAT
>CAITOD010000581.1 GCA_903893935.1 uncultured Sphingomonadales bacterium | reverse complement strand
TGTTCAACCACCTGGAATACGACACGCTGACGCTTGCGCGCGAATATGCCCGCGATGCCGGCGCCTATGTGCCGGCGCACTATTTCCCCGGCGACGATCCGGCTGCGGCCCCGCTCAACACCTGGCGCGGATCGGGCCACATCCTGTTCGGCAACTGGATCAACCAGGTCTACCAGACCACCCCGTTCGATCTTTCCGAAATCGGCGAGCGGCGGTAACTTCCTCTCAATCCCGTCACCCCGGACTTGATCCGGGGTCCCGCTTTTTTCTTCCGTTTTGCGCCACAGTCGCGCCGATCGCCGCAGTTTGCTGCGCCAGCTGAACAAGAACAAGCGGGACCCCGGATCAAGTCCGGGGTGACGGTTGAAGGGGTGACGGTTGGGGAAGGAGGTTGGTGCGTGTGAATCCGCGCACAATCCGCATTCGGCTTGCCTTTCGGCGATGCTGTGACTAAGCGCCCCCACTTCATCCGGCAAGCCGCATGAGATTCGCCTGGCCATCAGGGCTGCCACGGCGGGTTGAGGCTGCCAGAACCCGAAGGAGACCAAAATGCCCAAGCTCAAGACCAAGAGCGGTGTGAAGAAACGCTTCAAACTCACCGCAACGGGCAAAGTGAAGCACGGCGTTGCCGGCAAGCGTCACCGCCTGATGAGTCACAATGCCAAGTACATCCGTCAGAACCGCGGCACTGAAGTGATTTCCGATGCAGATGCAAAGGTAATCAAGAAGTGGGCGCCCTACGGGCTCAACTGAGGAGACTGACCGATGTCCCGTATCAAACGCGGTACGACCACGCGTACCAAGCACAAGCGTCTTCTTGACCAGGCCAAAGGCTATCGCGGCCGCCGCAAGAACACCATCCGCGTCGCGCGCCAGGCGGTCGAAAAGGCCGGCCAGTACGCCTATCGCGACCGCAAGGTCAAAAAGCGCACCTTCCGCGGCCTGTGGATCCAGCGCATCAACGCCGCCGTGCGCGCCGAAGGCCTGACCTATTCGCAGTTCATCCACGGCACCAAGCTCGCCGGGATCGAACTCGATCGCAAATCGATGGCCGATCTGGCGATGAACGAAGCCGGTATCTTTACCGCGATCATCGCCCAGGCGAAGGCGGCGCTTCCGGCCGCCTGATCGCAACCGGACGACTGCACCGGCAAAGGGCGCCGTCCGCAAGGATGGCGCCCTTTTCTGTTCCACCCCCCAATCTTTCCAACCCACCCCACTCCGTTCGTGCTGAGCCTGTCGAAGCAGGCGTGATACGCCATCCTTGCGCGCGTGCTTCGACAGGCTCAGCACGAACGGGTGGTGGGGAGGAAGAGAGTGTGTGATTTGCCCGCCAGCCACCCAACAAGCTTGGAATTCACCGCGTATAAGGCTAGCGGAACCGGCATCATGGAACAGCTCGATCAGACCCTTGCGGCGGTGGCCGCCGCCGAAACGCTCGATGCCGTCGAAGCCTTGCGCGTGGCTGCGCTTGGCAAGCAGGGCTGGGTATCCGCGTTGCTCAAGACGCTGGGCAGCATGACTCCCGACGAACGCCAGGCCGAAGGCCCGCGCATCCATGCCGCGCGCGAGAGCGTGACCTCAGCGCTTGCCGCGCGCAAGCACGCGCTCGAAACCGCCGCGCTCGATGCGCGGCTGGCCGCCGAACGCGTCGATCTGACCCTGCCTGCGCCCGAAGCGCCGCGCGGTTCGATCCACCCGGTCAGCCAGGTGATGGACGAACTGGCCGAAATTTTCGCCGATCTGGGCTTCGCGGTCGCGAGCGGGCCCGAAATCGAAGACGACTGGCACAATTTCACCGCGCTCAACATGCCCGAAACGCATCCCGCACGCGCGATGCACGACACGTTCTATTTCCCCGATCGCGATCACGCCGGCCACGCGATGCTGCTGCGCACGCATACCTCGCCGGTGCAGATCCGCACGATGCTCGCGCACGGCGCGCCTTTGCGGATCATTGCGCCGGGCCGGGTCTATCGTTCAGACAGCGATGCCACGCACACGCCGATGTTCCACCAGATCGAAGGGCTGGTGATCGACAAGGGCATCCATCTCGGCCATCTGAAATGGACGCTGGAAACCTTTCTCAAGGCGTTTTTCGAACGCGAAGACATCGTCCTGCGCCTGCGTCCCAGCTATTTCCCGTTCACCGAACCGTCGGTCGAAGTCGATGTCGGGTTTACCCTGGTCAATGGCAAGCGGGTGGTCGGCGGCGATGGCGATGCGCCCGGTGGCGGCTGGATGGAAGTGCTGGGGTCGGGCATGGTCAACCGCCATGTCATCGCCGCCGGCGGCCTCGATCCCGACGAATGGCAGGGCTTTGCCTTTGGCACCGGTGTCGACCGGCTGGCCATGCTCAAATACGGGATGGACGATTTGCGGCCCTTCTTTGACGGGGATGCGCGCTGGCTGGCGCATTACGGCTTTGCCGCGCTCGATGT
>CAITOD010000580.1 GCA_903893935.1 uncultured Sphingomonadales bacterium | reverse complement strand
ATGGCCAGCGCGTCGGTGCCGAACACGACATCGTGCACCGTAACGCAAAGCCCGGGAAACTGATCCAACTGCGCCACTGTCGCGGGCAGATAAGTCGCATCCCGCCCATCCAGCACAAAGCCGCCGATCGACAGGCAATAGGCCGGGTCCATTACCCATTCGACCGCAGCCGGGTTGTGCGCAGTCAGAAAATCGATGGCGAAACCGCGCAACAGGCGCGCCTGCGGGCTGATACCGGTCATGCGTTCTGCCTCCTGTCGAGCATCCGCAACTCGCCCTTGAGCAATTTGCCCGAAGCGTTGCGCGGCAAGGCACTGACGAACACCACCGATGTCGGGCACTTGTAATGCGCCAGGCGCTCGCGCGCATACGCGATAAGCTCCGCCTCGGTCGGCACCGTATCCCCGCGTGCAACCACATAGGCGCGCGGGCTTTCGCCCCAGCGCGGATGCGGGGTGCCGATCACGGCAATTTCGGCAATCTGCGGATGGGCCAGGAACATGTTTTCAAGCTCGGCCGGATAGATGTTTTCTCCGCCCGATACGATCATGTCTTTGTACCGGTCGTGGATATAGAGATAGCCATCGGCATCGCGCGATGCTGCATCCCCGGTGCAAAGCCACCCTTCTGCCGTGACCGCAGCCGCCGTCTCTGCAGGTTTGCGCCAATATCCCGCCATGGTCATCGCCGAACGGATTCGGATTTCACCCACAGCGCCATTAGCCACCGGCGCGCCCGTGGCCGGATCGATCAGCGCAAGATCGACCCAAGGCAATGGCTTGCCACAGGACCGCAGGCGATGGCGGACCGGACCATCGGGATCATGATCGTCCGGCAGCAGCGTGACCACGGTGCCGCTCGTTTCGGTCATCCCGTAGGCATGGGTAAAACGGCAGCCAAAGGCCGCAATCGCGCGCCGCAACACGCTTTCCCCGATCGGCGCAGCGCCATAGATCATATGTTGCAGGCCCTGCGCTGCGCCGCCGCCCCGTTCCACATGATCGACCAGCCGCTGAATCACGGTTGGCACGAAAAAGGCGTGCGTCACCCGGTGCCGCGCAATCAGCTCCATCACCGCCGCCGGTTCGGGCTGTTGCATCAGAACGGTGTGCCCGCCCTGGCTCAGCGCCATCATGCCATAACCAATTCCCCCGATGTGGAACAACGGCATGGCCACCAGATTGACGCTGCCCGATGCAAAGCCCCAGGCCTCTGCCGCGATCCGGCCGTTATAGGCGTGGCTTTCATGCGTCAGCACAACCCCTTTGGGGGCGCCGGTGGTGCCGGAGGTATAGAGCAGCAGCAGCGGATCGTCGGCGGCATGCGGCATTGCCGGATCGGCATCATCCGCCGCATCGCGCCACGCGGAATAGGCCGCACCGAGTTCAATGCGGCCGGGCAGCGCGGCCTGATCCAGCAGAGCCATAAGGTCGCGCGCCACCAGTATCAACGCGGGCGTTCCGTCGGCCAGAATTCCGGCGATTTCGGCTGCCGACAGCCGCCAGTTGAGCGGCATCATGATCGCGCCGATCTTGGCACAGGCAAAAAACAGCTCGTAACTGGCCGGCGATGTCCGGTCGAGAATGGCCACCCTGTCGCCGGCCCCGATACCCCGCGCCAACAGCGCGTTGGCAAGCTGGCTGCTGCGCCGGTCCATGTCGGCAAAGTTTAGCAGCGTATCTTCGTGCGCCAGGCACGGTGCCTCGGGCGTGTGGCGGGCAAAATGCCGCAACAGATCAACAAGGTGGCGGGCCATAGTCAATAGCTTTTGGGCAGGCCCAGGCTGTGCTGGGCAACATGGTTCAGGATCATTTCGCGGCTGACCGGTGCGGTTTTGTGCAGGCGCGCGATGAACCACAAGTCGGCCAGGCCATATTCGAACGACAGCCCGTTGCCGCCATGCACCTGAATCGCCTGGTCCAGCGCCTTGAGCGAGGTTTCCGCGGCAAGGAACTTGGCCATGTTGGCGGCTTCGGCGGCATCTTCTCCCCGGTCGAACAAGTCGGCGGCGCGGGCCGCCAACAGGCGCGCAGACTGCACCCCGATATAGGCCTCCGCCAGCGGATGGGCGACACCCTGGTGCGCCCCGATCGGCGTTTTCCACACGCTGCGATCCAGCGCATAGCGCGACGCTTGGCTGATCGCAAAACGCGATATCCCGTTGTTGATCGCCGCAGCCGAAACCCGTTCGGGGTTCAGGCCGACAAAGACCTGCTTCAGCCCGGCACCGCGTTCCCCGATCAGGGCCTCGGGCGCGAGTTCGACATTGTCGAAAAACACGAAGAACTGGCGTTCGGTCGAACGCACCGCAGCATCGATGGGTTGCAGCGTGATGCCCGGCGTATCGGTCGGCACGACAAACAACGACAGCGCAGAACGGCCGCCTTCAACCGCCAGATCGCCATCGCGCGCCACGATCAGCACGGCCTGCGAAACGTCGATGCCCGATGTCCAGTATTTCGCGCCATTCAACACCCAGCCCTTTTCGGTGCGGTGCGCTGTGGTCGTGACTTTGTGCGTGTTCGACCCGGCATCGGGTTCGGTAATGCCGAACGCCATTTTCAGCGATCCGTCGGCAAGACCAGGCAGCCAGGTGCGCTTGAGCGTTTCAGACCCGAAAGCGTCGATGATCGGGGCGCAGATCGAGGCGATCACCAGGGCCAGCATCGGGCAACCTTGCGCGGCGCATTCCTCGATCACGATGTAAAGTTCGGCCAGCCCGCCGCCGCCGCCGCCATAGGCTTCGGGAATGTGCACGCCCAGAAAACCGGCCTGCCCCAGTTCGTGCCACAGCGCCTCGGGCTGGGTGCCGGCGGCGACCATGTCCTGGAAATATTTCCGGCCATATTTGCCAACCAGCCTGCCCACGCTTTCGCGCAGCGCGCTGTGATGGTCGGCAGTATCGACCAGCGACGAATGGAACAGGGGTTCACCGGACATTGTGGAATATTCCTTTCTTGAACAGCGTCATTCCGGCCAGGTAAAAAAACCCTGGCCCGATTTTGCGCCCAGTTTTCCTTCGGCGACCATCCGTTCCAGCAGCGCCGGGGGCGCAAACCGGTCACCATGCGCGGCCGCCAGCGTGCGCGCGATATCCAGCCGCACATCCAGCCCGACAATATCGCTAAGCCGCAGCGGACCGACCGGGTGGCGATAGGCGAGCACTGCGGCGCGATCGATATCCTCGGCGCTGGTGACCCCGCTTTCCAGCATGCGCATCGCCTCGAGCGAGGCGAT
>CAITOD010000579.1 GCA_903893935.1 uncultured Sphingomonadales bacterium | reverse complement strand
GCGCCATCAGGATACGGTTGGGGGCCTCGATTGCACCAAGCTGGATCGGCTTGAAAAGTGAGTCGACCATGGACATGCCTTTTGCCGGATGAGAAAGGGACGCTACCGCTGCGGGCGATAACCGTTTTTATTTGCAACCGAAAATAGGCAATCGCCCCGGCCATGACAACCGTGCATCGAACAGAAAAAACCTTTGTGCCGCAAACGCCAGGTTTGTCGCGCACCAACAACCGCTGGTTTGCCGCTTTGCTGTTTGGCAATCTGGCGATGGCGTTCGGCCCGGTGTTCGTGCGGCTGGCCGATTGCGGCCCGGTTTCGGCGGGGCTCTGGCGCCTGCTGCTGCCGCTGCCGCTGCTGGCGCTGCTGGCGCGGCGCGCGGGCCAGCCGGTGTTCGGGCACAGTGTTCAGGCCATGCTGATCCTGCTGCTGGCGGGCGTGGTGTTCGGGCTCGATCTCGCATCGTGGCACCTGGGCATCGGCCATACCCGGCTGGGCAATGCCACGCTGTTCGGCAATGTCGGCAGCATTTTCCTGATGCTGTGGGGGCTGGTCATGGCGCGGCGGAGGCCCCGGCTGAACGAGCTTGCCGCGGTTGCGTGTGCGCTGCTGGGGGCTGCGATCCTGCTCGGGCGCTCGCTCGAAATCAACACCGCGACGCTGGTCGGCGACCTGCTGTGCATTCTCGCCGGCTTGTTCTATTTTGCCTATTTTCTGTGCCTGCGCCCGGTGCAGGCGCATGTCGGAAGCTGGACGCTGGTGTTCTACACCGGGCTGTTTGCGGCACCGGTTATGCTGGGCGCCGCCGTGCTGATGGGCGAGCCGATCGTGCCGCATGTATGGTGGCCGGTGATCGCGCTGGCGCTGTGCAGCCAGGTGGTCGGCCAGGGGCTGCTGGTGGCGTCGCTCACCCGCTTTTCGCCGCTGGTGATCGGCCTAGCGCTGCTCACCCAGCCGGCGATTTCGGTCGGCGTCGGCCTCGCGCTGTTCGGCGAGATGCCGGGCGGGCTCGACGCGGTGGGGATGGCGCTGGTTGCGGGCGCGCTTGTCCTAGCGCGCGCCTAGATCGCCGAGGCCGACGGTGCCCGATGCCAAAGCAAGCATCGCGTCGAGGCTCTTTTTGGCGGCCAGCCGCAGTTCTTCCTCGATCTGCACCACCGGTGTCAGGTCGCGCAGCGCGAGGTAGAGCTTTTCCAGCGTGTTGAGCGCCATATAGGGGCAGATGTTGCAGTTGCAGTTGCCGTCGGCCCCCGGCGCGCCGATGAACAGCTTGTCGGGCATGGCCAGCTGCATCTGGTGGATGATGTGCGGCTCGGTCGCCACGATCAGCGTCTGCGCCGGGGTGGTGCGCGCATAGTTGAGAATGCCGCTGGTCGATCCGACATAGTCGGCATGGTCGATGATGTGCGGCGGGCATTCGGGGTGCGCCGCCACCGGCGCGCCGGGGTGCTGCGCCTTGAGCTTGATCAGCTCGGTTTCGCTGAACGCTTCGTGGACGATGCACACGCCCGGCCACAGCAGCATGTCGCGCCCGAATTTGCGATTGAGATAGCCGCCGAGGTGCCGGTCGGGCCCGAAAATGATCTTCTGTTCGGGCGGAATGCCGGCGAGGATCGTCTCGGCGCTCGAACTGGTGACGATGACGTCGGACAGCGCTTTCACTTCGGTCGAGCAGTTGATGTAGGTCAGCGCGATATGATCGGGATGCGCTTCGCGAAACGCCTTGAACTTGTCGGGCGGGCACGAATCCTCGAGGCTGCACCCGGCATCCATATCGGGCAGGATCACGGTCTTGGCGGGCGAGAGGATCTTGGCGGTTTCGGCCATGAAGCGCACGCCGCAAAACGCGATCACATCGGCATCGGTCGCCGCCGCCTTGCGCGACAGTTCGAGCGAATCGCCGATATAGTCGGCGAGATCCTGAATTTCGGGGCGCTGATAGTAATGCGCCAGGATCACCGCGTTGCGTTCCTTGCGCAGCCGGTCGATTTCGGCGCGGAGATCGAGGCCGGCAAGCGAGGCAGTCTGGGCTGTCATCACTGAAAATCCCGTTGGAGGAACGGCGGCGATTTAGGCCCCCGAAAGGTCGGCGGCAAGTGGGCCCTGGGTCGCGTGCCACAATTCGCCATGCGCGCTGGCCCGCTCCTGCCGCTGCAAGTCGATCAGATGCGCCAGCACCGATCGGCCCGCGGCGCCGTGCAGCCGCGGATCGATGCCTTTGTACATGGCCGCGACCAGATCGGGGATCGTGCGCGGGGCCTCGCCCAACAGCGTGACGATCTGGCGCTCGCGCTGGCGGCGATGGCCGATCATGCCGCGCACGAACTGGCGCGGATTGTCGATCTGCGGGCCGTGCGCGGGATAATAGACACGATCGTCGCGATCATAGAGCCGCGCGAGGCTCTCCATATAGGCGGCCATGTCGCCATCGGGCGGCGACACCACGCTGGTCGACCAGCCCATCACGTGGTCGCCGGTGAACAGCGCGCCGCTTTCGATCAAGGCATAGCACAAATGGTTGCTGGTATGCCCGGGCGTCGCCACCGCTTCGAGCGTCCAGCCATGCCCGTCCAGCCGTTCGCCATGGCGCAGCACGCGGTCGGGGCGATAATCGGGGTCGAACGCGGCGTCGGCGCGCGGCCCGTCGTCTTCGAGCGCCAGCGCCGCGCACCCGATGATCGGCGCGGCGGTTGCCGCCTGCAGCGCGCGCGAGGCAGGGCTGTGGTCGCGGTGGGTATGCGTGCATACGATCGCGGCAACCCGCGCGTCGCCGATTGCAGCCAGGATCGCCTCGACATGCCCTTCGCCGCGCGTGTCGGCATGGCCGGCCGCACCGGTATCGGCAGGGCCTGGGTCGATCACCGCAACATCGTCGCCATTGCCCACCAGATAAGTCTGCGTACCGGTAAAAGTGTACGGCGATGCGTTGGGCGCCAGCACGCGCCGCACCAACGGTTCGAGCCGCACCGCCCGGCCGGTCGGCCAGGTCGATGGATCGTGCGGATTTTCGGGTACGATCGGCTCGGACATGACCCCATGATGGGGGTTCGGGTTGCGCGGCGCAACTTCTTGCGCGAATTTGTTAAGCCGAAAGTGTCAGGCCTGGCGCAAGCCGGTCGGAGCCAGGCGCTCGCGCAGCCGCTCGATGGCGCCCGGGCCGGCCATACGCTCGCTGCGCCACGCCGTGTCGAGCCGCTGGATGCGTACATAGAGCCGCTCGCTCTGGCGCACGACTTCGGCCAGCTCTTCGGGCAGCCGCGCGACCACGCGCGCGTCGCTGACAGGAAAATGGTTTACCAGCCGGCCGTGGCGGCGCAATTGCACCGCGCTGAGCTGGCCGGCAAACCACGCCCGCTGGTTGAGCAGCCAGGCCAGGCAATGCATCACCCGGGTCGACGTGCGCAACGCTTCGCAGGTGACTTCAACCGTGTCGGGGCACGTCATGTGATCGCGCGCAAACCCGGTCGAAACCGCTGCCATCGACCGCGCACCCTGCCCGGACACTGCGCGCAAGTCGTCGAAACCGCTGCGCGCGGCATCGGACAGCACAAGCGCTTCGACATAGAGCGCTTCGACCAGGTGCGGATTGATGCTGACGACTTGGGGCATGCCGCTGCCATAGCGGTGCGTGGCGGGGCTGCTCAACCGGGGTGGCAGCCCGAGTACGCCGAGTGTCTCGCATTGGCACAGCCAGGCGATCGCAAAATTGCCCGTCAAACTGCGAAAAAGCGTTTGGTTACGCGATGATATCGGGGATCAGATGGTCTTCGATCATGCTGATCTGGTCTTTCAGCCGCAATTTCCGCTTTTTCAGCCGGGCAATCTGCAACTGGTCGCTGGTGCCGGTCGTGCTGAGCGCGTCGATGGCGGCATCGAGATCGCGATGTTCCAGCCGCAGCGCGGTCAGCCGCTTGCGCATTTCGTCTTCGGTCACCCCGGGACAACTCCTCGACATCAGCGCCTTCGCTACGCTGATAGTCGGTCCGGGCAATCTTGCGCAAGATGCATGCGTGCCGTGGAGGCCAGGGTGGCCCGTTGCGCAAATATGACAGACCGGTGCGACAGCGCTTGCAACCTGCAACAATTGTGGGACGATGCTCCAGCTTCCGCGCGTTGCCTGTGCCGAGTCGCACAAGCGGGAGCGCCCGGCGGCCCTTGCCAAGGGTCGGCCGCTACTTCCGTAAAATCAACACTTTCAATATGTTAACTCAACCATGATGGAGGCACTGGATGGAATCCACGCACTTCAACGCTTTGCAAAGCAAGCACGCCGGACTTGAACGCCGCATTGCCGAGGAACGCGCCCGACCTTCGCCCAACGAGGTCCTTCTCATGGAATTGAAACGCCGCAAGCTGAAGATAAAGGAAGAGCTGGCTCAACTGCATTGAGCCCGGTCCTGCCACTGGCCATGGGCAGCGAAAGCGGCAG
>CAITOD010000578.1 GCA_903893935.1 uncultured Sphingomonadales bacterium | reverse complement strand
GTGCGCCCGCCGCCGCCTTCGTTGATCGCAAAGGCGGCATCGATCAGCTCGCGGCGGTTGGCGGCGAGCCATTCGGCGCCATTGAACGCGCCATTGGTTTCCTCGCCGCACGTCAGCGCCAGTTTGATCGTGCGTTTGGGCCTGGCATGTTCGCGCGCCAGCCGCGCCATCGCATCGACATAGATCGCCGCTTCGGCTTTGTCGTCAAACGCGCCGCGCGCGTGGAAATAGCCATCCTGTTCGTAAAGCGCGAAGGGATCGCGCGGCCAGTCTTCGCGCCGGGCCTCCACCACATCGATATGCGCAACCAGCAGCAGCGGCTTCAGCGTGGTCGACTTGCCGGGGTAAATCGCCACCAGCCCGCCCTCTTTGGGATGATCGGGCGCGGCGTAGGCCACCAGTTGGTCTGGCGCATAGCCGGCCCCGGCGAGCACTTGCGCCATGCGCGCCGCCGCCAGCGTGCAATCGCCATGCGCCAACGTGGTGTCGGTCTCGACCAACATGCGATAGGTCTGGCGGAAACGCGCTTCGTCGGCATCGGGGGTGGCCTGCGCGGCAAGCGCAGCGGCCAGAATCAGCGGTGTTACAAGATGCGTCATGCCCCCGTTGTGCCACCATTTGCGCCAAGCACAATCCTCCCCGGCACGGGGAGGGGGACCATGCGCAGCATGGTGGAGGGGCGGCGCCCACAGCGCATCCCTGCGATGGAATCTCGACAGGCCAACCCCCTCCACCGCCTTGCGGGCGGTCCCCCTCCCCGTGCCGGGGAGGAGCACGTCGAACTGTGCAAAACGGGGCGGTTTAGCTTGGGATTCTGGTGACAGGTGCTATGGCCAAGGCATGGCCAGTACCAACGAAAACATTCCCAACACCAATTCCTACGGCGCGGATTCGATCAAAGTCCTCAAAGGGCTCGATGCGGTGCGCAAACGCCCGGGCATGTATATCGGCGATACCGACGACGGATCGGGCCTGCACCACATGGTGTTCGAAGTGTCGGACAACGCGATCGACGAAGCGCTCGCCGGCCACTGCGATCTGGTGCTGATCGAGCTCAACCCCGACGGGTCGGTTTCGGTCGAAGACAACGGGCGCGGCATACCGACCGGCATCCACGCCGGCGAAGGCATTTCGGCGGCCGAAGTGATCATGACCCAGCTGCACGCGGGCGGCAAATTCGAAAACACCAGCGACGACAACGCCTACAAAGTCTCGGGCGGGCTCCACGGCGTGGGCGTGTCGGTGGTCAATGCGCTGTCCGAATGGCTCGAACTGACCATCTGGCGCGACAGGCGCGAACACTGGATGCGCTTTGAACACGGCGATTCCGTGGCCCCGCTGGCCGAGCGTGGCCCCGCTCCGGTGATCGACGGCAAGCCGAAAAAGGGCACCCGCGTGACCTTTTCGGCCAGCCACGACACCTTCAAAAACGTCACCGAGTTCGATTTCGACAAGCTCGAACACCGCTACCGCGAACTGGCGTTTCTCAATTCGGGGGTGCGCGTGCTGCTGCGCGACAAGCGCCACGCCGATGTCAAGGAACACGATCTCTATTACGAAGGCGGCATCGCCGCTTTCGTCAAATACCTCGATCGCAACAAGCAGCCGCTGGTGCCCGAACCGATCGCAATTTCGGCCAACCGCGACGGCGTGGGCATCGATGTCTCGCTGCAGTGGAACGACAGCTATTATGAAAACGTGCTGTGTTTCACCAACAACATCCCGCAACGCGATGGCGGCACCCACCTCGCCGCATTCCGCGCCGCGCTGACCCGCACCATCAACGGCTATGCCGAGCGCTCGGGTCTGCTCAAAAAGGAAAAAGTCACGCTGTCGGGCGACGACATGCGCGAAGGGCTGACCGCGATTGTCTCGGTCAAACTGCCCGATCCCAAATTTTCCAGCCAGACCAAGGACAAATTGGTCAGCTCCGAAGTGCGCCAGCCGCTCGAATCGCTGATGGCGGACAAGATGAACCAGTGGCTGGAAGAAAACCCCGCCAACGCCAAAGCCGTGATCCACAAAGTGATCGATGCCGCCGCCGCCCGCGAAGCCGCCCGCAAGGCCCGCGAACTGACCCGGCGCAAAGGCGCGATGGATATCGCCAGCCTGCCCGGCAAACTCGCCGATTGCCAGGAACGCGATCCGTCGAAATGCGAACTGTTCCTGGTCG
>CAITOD010000577.1 GCA_903893935.1 uncultured Sphingomonadales bacterium | reverse complement strand
GCCAACCGGGCGTTTTCCGATCTGGCCTCATCGCTGGTCGCGGGCACTGCGACCGTGCTCACGCTCGGTGCGCTGGCGATCGGGCGGCTCGATCATGCCGGACACGGGACCAGCAAACGCGTCGGCATGGTCGTGGCGATGATCGGCGTACCGATGTTCGGATACGGCTGGGCAATTGCGCATTGGGCGCAGAACGGTGAAGTGCCGTGGCTGCAGGCGATGGCGGTGCTGGTCAGCGTCGGTTTGTCGGCGACGATCATCCAGTCGGGACGGTTGCTCGGGCTGTTGTGCGGCCAGGTGGCGATGTGGTCGGCGATTACCTGTGCGATTTCGCCGCTGGGCGGTTTGCTGGCGATTGTCATCGGCGGGGCGCTCGGCACGATTGCCTATCAGCGCCAGCTCGAGATCGATCTTGCCGAATCCATGCGGCTGCAGGAAGCCGCGCGCCAGCAGATGCGCGCGCAGGAAATTCTCGCGGATTACGAAGAGACCGGGCAGGGCTGGTTCTGGGAAACCGATCGGCGCGGGATGATCCTCTATGTGTCCGCCGCGGTCGCCGAATTGCTGCGCCGGACGCCCGAGGAACTCCAGGGCCGGCCGCTGACCGATTTGTTCCAGATCGAGGACAAGGCCGAAGCCGGCCCGTCGGAAAGCGGTGCCGACCGCACGCTGACTTTCCATCTGACCGCGCGATCGAGCTTCAGCGACCTGGTGGTGCGCGCCGCAATCAAGGGCGAAGAGCGCTGGTGGGCGATCACTGGGCGGCCGATTTACGACACGTTCGACAACTTCCAGGGGTTTCGCGGATCGGGCGCCGATCTTACGCAGCAAAAGCGTACGCAGGAACACGTGTCGCGGCTGGCGCATTTCGATTCGCTGACCGGGCTGTCGAACCGGTTCTTCATGTCGCAATCGCTTGAAAAGATCCTGATCGCGCCGCAAGTGCGCCAGCGCGCCTGCGCGGTGCTGCTGATCGATCTCGACCGCTTCAAGCAAGTCAACGATACGCTCGGGCATCCGGCGGGCGACCAGCTGCTCAAGCAAGTGGCGCAGCGGCTCGAACGCGGGGTCGGTTCGGCCGGCCGCGTCGGGCGGCTGGGCGGTGACGAGTTCCAGATCATTCTGCCCGGGCGGATCGAACGCCCGATGCTGGCGCAGATTGCCTCGCACATCATCGAAAGCCTGTCGCAATCCTACACGCTCGATGGCAGCCGGGTGATGATCGGCGCCTCGGTCGGCATCGCCATTGCGCCCGACGACGGCGTGACCAGCGAAGCGCTGATCCGCAACGCCGATCTCGCGCTCTATGCCGCCAAAGATGGCGGGCGCGGCCGGTTCCACTTCTATGCGCCCGATCTGCACAGCGATGCCGAAGAACGCCGCAAGCTCGAGGAAGACTTGCGCGACGCTTTGGCGCACGGGCAGCTCGAATTGTATTATCAGCCGGTGGTGCAGACCACCACCGAACGCATCACCGGGTTTGAAGCGCTGTTGCGCTGGCACCACCCCGAACACGGCTTTATCTCGCCCGAAAAATTCATCCCGATTGCCGAAGAAGCCGGGTTGATTGCGCAGATCGGCGAATGGGCGCTGCGCCAGGCCTGCATGGATCTCGCCCGCTGGCCGGGCAATGTGCGTGTCGCGGTCAATGTGTCGGCGCTGCAATTTGCCAATCCGGCGCTGCCGGGGATCGTCACCAGCGCGCTGGCATCGGCCGGGGTGAACCCTGAACGGCTTGAGCTGGAAATCACCGAAAGCGTGTTCATCAACGACGATGATGGCAACGAAGCGATGTTCCGCGCGCTCAAGCGGATCGGCGTGCGGCTGGCGCTCGACGATTTCGGCACGGGCTATTCGTCGCTCGGCTATCTGAAAAAGGCGCCGTTCGACAAGATCAAGATCGACCAGTCGTTTGTGCGCGGCGCGACGCAGGATGGCAGCCGAAACGGTGCGATCATCGCGTCGATTGTCAGCCTGGCCGAAGCGCTCGACATGGAAACCACCGCCGAAGGGGTGGAAACGCTCGACGAGCTCGATCTGGTCCGACTGCTCGGGTGCAGCCACGTCCAGGGCTATATTTATGAGCGTCCGCTGTCGGCGCTGGCTGCGGCCGACCGGCTCAGCAGCGGGCTGGTGGCGATCGCGCGCGGCCCGCGCGCGGCACGCGCGATGCGCCAGTCGATCCTGCGCCGGGTCGTGCTCGAACACGGCGGGCAAACCTATGAAGCCAATGTGCGCAATATCAGCCGCACCGGCGCGCTGGTCGAAGGCATCCGCAATGTGCCCGGCGGCACGGTGTTCCGCATTCATGTCGCCGACGAACAAGTGGTGACCGCCACCGCGCGCTGGTGCGAAGACGATCGCATCGGTGTTGAATTCTCCGAACCGCTCGAACTCGACGAGACCGGCCGCATCGCCATCATGTCGCCGCGCCGGCAGCGCCCGGCACCGGTCCTGCCCACCGGGGTTACGATCGAAGCGCCCCGCCGGCGGGCCTGATCTGCCCAAGCTGGCGGGATGACAGGCGCTGGAGGTGCTGCTAACGCGCCGTTCATGACCGAACTCGCGCTGATCCGCAATTTTTCCATCATTGCCCATATCGACCATGGCAAATCGACCCTCGCCGATCGCTTGATCCAGTTTACCGGCGGCCTGTCGGCGCGCGAAATGTCGGCGCAAGTGCTCGACAACATGGATATCGAGCGCGAACGCGGCATCACTATCAAGGCGCAGACGGTGCGCCTGACCTATCCCGCCAAAGACGGGAAGACGTATCAGCTCAACCTGATGGACACCCCCGGCCACGTCGACTTTGCCTATGAAGTGAGCCGCAGCCTTGCCGCGTGCGAAGGCGCGCTGCTGGTGGTGGACGCGAGCCAGGGCGTGGAGGCACAGACGCTGGCCAACGCGTATCTCGCCATCAATCATGGCCTGGAGATCATCCCCGTCATCAACAAGATCGAT
>CAITOD010000576.1 GCA_903893935.1 uncultured Sphingomonadales bacterium | reverse complement strand
GGCCAAACGGATAATCTTGAGCACCGCATCGCGCAGCATCAAAATGGCCAGACAGCTGGCTATACCGCCGGCAGACTGCCAGTCATTTTGGTCTGGTCCGAGGAATTTCCCACACGCGGCGAAGCCATTGCCGCCGAGCGCCGCATTCAGGGATGGAGTCGCGCGAAAAAAGAGGCGTTGATTGCGGGGGATTGGGATAAGTTGCGTGTGCTTGCGAGGAACCGGCAGGGGTGACGGTTTTTTGGGCTGGTGTCGCGCGCGTGCTTAGCTTCGCTGGCCTTCGGCTCGACAGGCTCAGCACGAACGGGTTTGGGTTTGATTTTTAGGTGGTTTCAGCAACCGCTTCGATCTTTGCCGCGCCCTTTAGATACAGCCCCAGCGCAACCAGCGCGATGGCGGCGGACAGCAGCATCGGCATTGTCGGCAGCGTGATCCAGGCTTGCGGGCCGCTGCAATGCGCGAGCGTTTGCGCATAGATTGGCGGCCCCACGATTTGTGCGATCGATCCCACCGATTGCACCGCGCCCTGCAATTCGCCCTGGCTGCGCGCATCGACCGCGCGGCTGTTGAGCGCGGAAATTGTCGGTTGCACAAAGCCGTCGAGCGCGCCGATCGCAATCGCCAGATAGACCACCCAGGTCTGCGTGGCGAACACATAGATCACCGAAGAGACGGTGAGTGCGCCCACGCCGAACACCACCACGCCGCGTTCGCCCAGCAGCGGCAGCACGCGGCGCAAGCCCACGCCTTGCACCAGCGCAGAGCTCAGCCCGACCACCGCAAGCGCGATACCGACTTGCAAAGTGGTAAAGCCATAAGCCGCGATCGCCATATACGACCACACCGCCGGATAGACGATGTGCGACAATTGCCACACCGCAAGCGCTGCGACCGACCACAGCACGGTCGCACTCTGCCCGCGCAGCGCGCGCAACGAAGCGAACGCATTGGCCTGCCGCCAGTCGAATGGTCGGCGCAAATCGTTCGCCAGCGATTCGCGCAGAAAGAAAAACCCGAACAGGGCATTGGCAAACGCCAGCAAGGCGGCCGCGAGGAAAGGCAGGCGCGGCTCGATCGAGCCGAGCAGCCCGCCCAGCGCCGGGCCAAGCACAAAGCCGATGCCGAACGCCATGCCGACCAGGCCGAAATTGGCGGCGCGTTTTTCGGGCGGGGTGACATCGGCGATATAGGCATAAGCGGCCGAAAAGCTGGCGCCGGTCACGCCCGCCAGCAATCGCCCGACAATCAGCCAGCCGAACACCGGCGCGCCCCATTGCAACAGGTAATCGAGCCCCAGCGCAATCAGCGCGGCAAGCATCACTGGCCGCCGCCCGAATCGGTCTGAAAGATTGCCGATGATCGGCGCGCAGAAAAACTGCATCGTTGCATAGCCCGCGCTCAGCCAGCCGGCATAAGCCGCTGCCGCGCTGATCGGCACATGCGCGAGATGCATGATCAGGCCTGGCAGCACCGGGATCACAATGCCGAACCCCAGCATGTCGATCAGCACGATCGCAAAGACAAATCCCAGGGAGGCGCGAAGCGGCATCGTGTTCCCTTCACCCCGTCCGGCCGGGCCTCACGCGACTTTGCGCTTGTCGAGCGCGCTTTCGCATTCACCCAGCAGGTTGGCGATGATCGTGGCGACGGGCAATTCCTCGCTGACCAGCCCGACCGATTGCCCGGCCATCAGCGAGCCGCGTTCGACATCGCCGTCGATCACCGCGCGGCGCAGCGCGCCGGCCCAGAAATGTTCGATTTCGAGCTGCGCTGCCGCCATGTCGAGCGTGCCGGCGTCGAGCGCGTGCGCCACTTCGATCTGTTTGGCGGTGAATTCCTCGGTGCCGCGGTTCTTGAGCGCGCGCACCGGGATCACCGGCAGGCGCGGATCGACCTGGACCGAGGCAATCGCGTCGCGCGCATTGGCGCGGAAAAACGCCTTCTTGAAATCGGGATGCGCGATCGATTCGCTGGCAGCGGCAAAGCGCGTGCCGAGCTGCACCCCGGCCGCGCCCATTTCGAGATAGCCGGCAATCGCTTCGCCGCGGCCGATCCCGCCGGCGACAAACACCAGGTGCTCGTCGGCCAGCGCGGGCAGGAATTCCTGCGCCAGCACGCCGGTCGAAACCGGGCCGATATGGCCGCCCGCTTCGCTGCCTTCGATCACCAGCGCGTCGGCGCCGCTGCGGAACAGCTTTTTGGCGAGCGCGATGGTGGGCGCGAAGACCACCACTTTGGCGCCGAACGCCTTGATCGCCTCGATGCTGCCTTTGGGCGGAATCCCGCCGGCGAGCACGACATGGCTGACGCCATGCCTGGCCGTCACCGCGATCAGATCGAACAGCATCGGGTGCATGGTGATCAGGTTGACCCCGAACGGGCGCCCGGTCAGCGCGCGGGTCGCAGCGATTTCGGCGTCGAGCAAATCGGGCGTCATTGCGCCGCACGCGATCACGCCAAACCCGCCGGCGTTGCTGATCGCCGAGACCAGATGGCGTTCCGACACCCAGCTCATCGCGCCGCACAGGATGGCGTATTCGCTGCCCAGAAATTCGGCGCCGCGCGCCATCAGCGCCGCTGTCTTTGGATAGGCGGTCATGCTATTGAATACCCTGTCGTCCCGGTCCCCGCGGTGCTGCCACGGCAGTCGCTGCGCGGACCCTTACGGTGGGTCGCCTGACTGGGCAAGCGCCGCTTGGCGGCGCTGATCGGATCATTCGATTTCTCTGACGATATTATGCCGTTTGGTCGATCAAATGGGGGTTGCTAGACCACTGTCGAACCATCAAGCGAAGGACAAGACCCATGAACGCCGAAAGCAAATGCCCGGTTCATCGCGGCGCCAGCCGCAGCGTCGTCGCCAATTCCCTGTGGTGGCCCAACCGGCTCGATCTGTCTGTTCTGGCGCAGCATTCGCGGCTCGTCGATCCGATGCCGGCCGGTTTTGACTATCGCACAGCGTTCAAAAGCCTCGATCTTGCGGCGGTCAATGCCGATCTCTTCACCCTGATGACCCAGAGCCAGGATTGGTGGCCGGCCGATTTCGGGCACTATGGACCGCTGTTTGTCCGCATGGCGTGGCACAGCGCGGGCACGTATCGCGTGCACGACGGGCGCGGCGGTGCGGGCCATGGCAACCAGCGTTTTGCTCCGCTCAATTCGTGGCCGGACAATGTCAATCTCGACAAGGCGCGGCTGCTGCTGTGGCCGATCAAGCAGAAATACGGCCGCGCGCTGAGCTGGGCCGATCTGCTGATTCTCGCCGGCAACTGCGCGCTCGAATCGATGGGTCTGCCCACCGCCGGGTTTGGCGGCGGGCGCGAGGACATCTGGGAGCCCGAAACCGATATAGACTGGGGTCCGGAAGCCGAATGGCTGGGCGACCAGCGCTATAGCGGTGATCGCGAACTGGCCGATCCGCTGGGCGCGGTGCAGATGGGGCTGATCTATGTGAACCCCGAGGGGCCCGATGGCACCCCCGATCCGCTCGCGTCGGCGCGCGACATCCGCGACACGTTTGCGCGCATGGCGATGGACGATGCCGAAACGGTGGCGCTGATCGCGGGCGGACACACTTTTGGCAAGGCGCATGGCAACGGCGATGCCGCGCTGCTAGGCCCCGAACCCGAGGCCGCGCCGATCGAGGCGCAAGGGCTGGGCTGGATCAGCGCCAATCGCACCGGGCGCGGGATCGATGCGATCACCAGCGGGCTCGAAGGATCGTGGACGACCGATCCCGTCCGCTGGGACAATGGCTATTTCGACATGCTGTTCGGCCACGAGT
>CAITOD010000575.1 GCA_903893935.1 uncultured Sphingomonadales bacterium | reverse complement strand
CCGGGCTCTGCATCGCTCCGGCCTGCGTTTCGGCATCAGGGCCGTAGCCCCAGAAGAAATCGCCGCGTACGGCACCCTTGATCGCGCCGCCGGTGTCTTGCGCAACCCACAGGCCTGCGACTTCGGGGCGGTCGGTGGCGAGGAGCACCGGCGCGCCAAGCGGGATGAAAGCGGGATCGACCGCGAGCGAGACGCGCGGCATGACCGGCACGGTCAGCGCGCCGACCGGGCCGGACAGCGGGTTGCCGGCGATTGCCCCGGAGGGTGGTGTGGTGTCGCGGAAGAAAATGTAGCTGCGGTTTTGCTGCATCAGCGCGCGGCCTTGCGCGGGGTTTTCGCGGATATAGCGCAAGATGCCCTGCATCGATCCCGCGTATTGGCCCGGGCCCGTGCCGATCAGCCCCTGGCTGTTGAGCAGACTGCCGATGCCGGTATAGGCCCAGCCGTTTTCACCGGCATAACCGATGCGCATGATCGTGCCGTCGGGCGCGCGCAGGCGGCCCGAGCCTTGCACCTGGAGAAAGAACAGCTCGGCCGGATCGGCGGCCCAGGCCAGTTCGAGCCCCTGGTTGGCGAGCGCGCCGGCTTCGATCTGGGCGCGATCCCAGTAGGGCACGAACACCCCGTTGGCATCGTAGCGGCCGAGTGGTTGCCGGCCATCGGGGCCGGGCGGCGCGTCACCGGGCCGCGCGCGCACCAGATCGGGCGGCAGGCGATAGACCGGCACGTCGAAGCCCGGCTGGTGGGTGCGCACGCCGGCGATTTCGGGCTCGTAATAGCCGGTGACATAGCTCGCACCGGTGCCGACTTGCACGGTATTGAACCATGTGGCGAAAAACCGCACCGCATCGTCGCGTGGCCAGCCGCTGGCGGCCTGGCACGGTGCGGCCCAGTCTGCCGGTACGGTCAGCCCGCTGGTGTCGACGCGCAGCGCGAGGCGTGCGCAACTGGAAGCAAAGGCATCGAGCGCTGCGCGCGCATTGGCCGGCGTGATGGCGAGCGACAGCACGGGCGGCCCCCGATGCGTGCCGGTTTCCACAGCACTGATAGCCTTTGGTGCGGGCGCGATATGCGCGGGTTCGGGAATGATCCGCCCGCATGCGGCAAGCAGGCCAAGGCCCAGCAGCAGTGCCGCAAGACGCCAGCCCCGCATGCCGAAATCAGCCCTGGTCGGTTTCGTCGAGCTGCCAGTCGGGATCGCGCGAGGTGAGATCGCGGGTGAACGTCCACAAGTCGCGGCTTTCGATCGCATCGTTGAGCGATCCGGCGACCACCGCGCCTTCGCCGTTGCGCGTGACCGACGCGATATCGGCGATGAAGCGCACCGCGATCCGCGCGACGGGTGCGATGTACTCGGCCGACACGATGCGCGCGTCGTTGACGCGGATCAGCCGCGCGTCGATCGTTTCGCCGGCTGCCGTGCGCGCGTCGATCGCGGCGGCAAAGCTTTCATAGACCGCGCGTTCGCACAGTTGCGCCAGCGCATCCTTGTCGCCGCGCCAGAAGGTTTCGAGCACCATGCCATAGGCAGATTTGGCCCCGGTGAGGAACAGCGTGACATCGAAGCGGCGGTCGGCGGCGACGATCGCGCGGATGCCTGCTTCGGCAGCGGCATCGAACCCGGCCGGCTCCGCGCTCGATCCGACCGCGCGGGCAATGATCGGCATCTTTTCGGGCAGTTTTGCAGGGAGTGCGCGGGGCGTGGCTTGCGGATCGGCCTGCTCGAGCCGCCGACGCAGCGGTTCGTCGCTGTCTTCGGGGCGACGGCCAAGCACTGCGTAAAGCCGCAGGCCCAGAAACACGGCGATCATCGCCAGAATGACAATCTCAACAATCACGCGCCAAATCCTGCATCCAGACGCGGTACGGGCTGCGGGTCGACCTCGCGGATTCGGGAGGACTGGCAGAGTACCGGGACTCATAGTGCCCGAGATAGATACGATTTACAAATGAACAACCGATGGACAGAGCTTTGTTGCACAACCGTGGCAAAAAAACATGCGCCCGATGGGGCGGTGCCAGTGACAGGCGTTGCCCGCCACCGGTTGCCGCACGCCTGTGCAGGTGCTAGGCGCGCCGGTCAGGGCGGAGCCTTGCCAGACCAGGCCCGACCCCGGACCCATTTTGCACGAAAGCGCGACCCATGGCCGACGAAGGCAACATTATCAGCACTCTCAATCTCGATGCCCTGGACGGCTCGCCCGCCGGGGGCGAAGACACCACGCCGGCAATCGGGTTCATTTCGCAATATGTGAAAGACCTGTCGGTGGAAAATCCCAACGCACCCGACAGCCTGCAGTGGACCGAAACCCCCGAGCTCTCGATCGATTTCAACATTGCCGCGCGCGGCATCGCGACCGATGTGCACGAAGTCGAAATGAAGATCAAAGCCACCTCGCGCACGTCGCAAGGCGTTGCCTATATAGTCGAAATGGCGTTTGCCGGGCTGATCGCGATGCGCAACATTCCCGACGATCAGGCGCATCCGTTCCTGTTTGCCGAAGCACCGCGCCTGATGTTCCCGTTTGCCCGCCGCGTGATGGCCGATGCCGTGCGCGATGCCGGGTTCGCCCCGCTGATGCTCGAACCGATCGATTTCAACGGGCTCTATTTCGCGCAGATGCAACAACAGGCCGAAGCCGCGGTTGCCAATCCGCTCGGCCAGGCCTGAACGTGACAGGGGTCCGGCCCGCGATCGGCCAGCCGGACCCCGCCATTCGGCATCCGGCATGAATCTGCTTAAAGCCACCGGAACGATCGGTGGGCTGACGCTGATCAGCCGCGTGCTGGGGCTTGTGCGCGACAGCCTGTTTGCGCGCTATGTCGGGGCAAGTTTTGCGTCGGATGCGTTTCTGGTCGCGTTCCGCCTGCCCAACATGTTTCGCGCGCTGTTTGCCGAAGGCGCGTTTGCTTCGGCGTTCATTCCGATGTTCAACGCCAAAGTCGGTAATCCCGAAGGCCGCGGGCTCGCCGACGGGCTGGCGTTCGCCGAACAGGCGCTTGCCGTGCTGCTGCCCGTGCTGCTTGCGATGACAGTGCTGCTCGAAGTTGCGGCGTGGCCGGTCACGCTGCTGCTGTCGGGCAAGTTTCACGGTGTCAGCGCGGGCGAATTCGCCTTTGCCGTCTCGCTGTCGCGGATGACCATTCCCTATCTGATGCTGATCAGCCTGGTGTCGCTGTTTGGCGGCATTCTCAATTCGCTGCACAAGTTCTGGGTCAACGCGGCGGCGCCGATCCTGCTCAATCTCACGCTGATCTTTGCACTGGTGGTGTTTCACAACCACGATCCGCTGGCGACTTCGCGCAACCAGGCAATCGCGGTCTCGGTGTCGGGGGCGTTGCAACTGGCGTGGCTCGGCTGGGCGTGCCGGCAGAACGGGGTCCGGTTGCGCTTGCGGCTGCCGCGGCTCAATCCCGATGTCCGGCGGCTGATGGCGCTGATCCTGCCGGCCGCGGCGGGAGCGGGTGCCGCGCAGATCAATCTGGTGATTTCGACAGCGCTCGCCGCCTCGCTGCTCAGCCACGGCTCGGTGACGTATATCTATATGGCCGACCGGTTGAACCAGTTGCCGCTCGGGCTGATCGGCATCGGGCTCGGCACCGTGCTGCTGCCGACGATTTCGCGCCAGCTTGGTGCGGGCGAAGAGCTTGCCGCGCTCGATACGCAAAACCGCGGGATGGAACTGGCGCTGCTGCTGACGCTGCCCGCGACCGTGGCGCTGGTGGTGTGCGGCGAGCCGATCGCCAGCGCGCTGTTCGGCTATGGCCGCTTTACCCCCACCGACACGCATCAGACCGCGCTGGCGCTGGCGACCTT
>CAITOD010000574.1 GCA_903893935.1 uncultured Sphingomonadales bacterium | reverse complement strand
CAAAAGCTGCTGAAACGCGCTAGGCCCATGACGCACGGCAGACCTCCAAAATCATGTCTCGACAACACGATGATGGCAGAATCCTAAGGATTTGTCTGCCGTGCAACCAGCTCCATGCGCAAAATCCCGGACAGCTATGGGATCAAGTCCGGCATGACGGGGTGGTTATGCGCGGATGGCCATCCTTGTTCGGTTGCCCCGCGCGCTTGCTTGACAAGGCGCGGGTGCGGGATGAACCTGCCCGACGGAATAAACCGGGGGCGGCAGGATGGATCAGGGCATGTCGGGGCCGCACCATGCGGGCTGGGTCCGCGCCACGCATTGGGTGCTGGCGCTGGCGGTGCTGGTGCTGGTCATTTCGGGCGTGACGATTTTCATGGCGCATCCCCGGCTCTATTGGGGGCAGGCGGGCAACGACATGACTCCGGCCTGGCTGGAATTGCCGATCGGGCCCAATTATCGCCACGGCGGCTGGGCCGCGCCGGTGCACTTTGCCGCGACCGGGCGCGATGTGATCAGCGCGTCGCGCGTCGCCGACATTTTCAACCAGAACGGCTGGGCGCGCAGCCTGCATTTTCTCGGCGCGTGGCTGCTGGTGGCAGGCGGCCTCGCCTATGCGCTGTTTGCAGCGGCCACCGGCCATGGCTGGCGCAATCTTCTGCCCGGGCGCGAAGGGATCGCGCCGGCCGCGCTGTGGGCCGATATTCGCGCCCATCTGGCGCGCCGGCCGGTCCGCCCCGGCCCGCCTTACAACGTGCTGCAGCGCTGGGCCTATACGCTGGTGCTGGCGGCGGTTCCGGTCATGGTGTTGAGCGGGCTTGCGATGTCGCCTTATGTGACCGCCGGATACCCCTGGGTGCTCGATCTGTTCGGCGGGCACCAGACCGCGCGTTCGGTGCATTTTCTGGCGTTTTCGCTGATTGCGCTGTTCATTCTGGTGCATGTCGTGATGGTGCTGCGCACCGGCGCGCTGCGGCAAATGCAGGCGATGACCATCGGTTTGCGGGGGAACTGACCATGGAGATGAACCGGCGCACCGTTCTGGCCGGAATGGTCGCGGGCAGCGGGCTGCTCTTGGGCGGCTGCTCCGAAAATCCGCCGACGTATGGCAATGTGCTGCGCATGGGCGACTGGTTCACCTACAACGCGCAGCGTGTGCTGATCCCGCGCCGGGCGCTGGCGCGCGAATACGGGCGGGGTGATATCACTTCGACCGTGGCGGTGGGCACGGTCAATCCCGGCAACGATCACGAACCTGCGTTCAATCCGGCCGCCGGGCCGCTGTGGGCCAGATTGGCCGCCAACGACTTCAGGGAGTGGGCGCTCGAAGTGGTGGGCGCGGTCGCCCGCCCAGGCCGCTTTTCGCTCGATGCGCTGATGCGGTTCAAGGCGCGCACCCAGATCACCCGCCACACCTGCGAGGAAGGCTGGTCCGCGATCAGCGAATGGACCGGGGTGCCGCTGCGCGCAGTGCTCGAACACGCCGGAATCAAGCCCTCGGCGCGCTTTGTGAAGTTCGAGACGTTCGATGCGCAGCAGGACAGCATCGACATGTTCGACGTGCTGCACCCGCAGACGATCCTCGCCTATGGCATGAACGGCGCGCGCCTGCCGCATGGCCACGGCGCCCCTCTGCGCGTGCGCGTCGAAACCCAGCTTGGCTACAAGAGCATGAAATTCCTGCGCCGCATCGTGGTGACCGACCATTTCGACGATGGCGGCAAATTCGGCAATATCGCTTCGGGTTACAGCTGGTTCGCGGGGATCTGAGCGCGCCGCCTACACTTCGCGCAGCAGCTCGGCCGCAAAGCTCGCCAGCGTATCATCGCGCGCGCCCATCACCACCACGCGGTCGCCGGGGCGGGCCATTGCGCTGATCGCGGCGCCTGCGTCGGTGCGGGTGGCAATGTGTTGCGCGTGGCCGCCGGCGGCGTTGATCAGCGCGACGATGCGTTCCGACCCGACCGAGCGATCGACCGTGCCGCCGAAATAGACGGGGTCGGTCAGGATCACGCGGTCATCGGGGGCGAGCCGCGTGGCGAGAACTTGCGCGAGTTCGTCGCCCATCTGGCGCAAGGGGCCATAGCCGTGGGGCTGGAACAGCGCGATCACGCGGCCCGGATGCGCGCGCAAAGTGGCCAGTGTGGCGGCGACTTTTTCGGGGTTGTGGCCGAAATCGTCGATCACGGTCACGCCATTCGCCGAAGTGCCGACGATATCGAAGCGGCGGGCGAGACCGGCAAAAGTCGCCAGCGCCGCCACCGCCTCGCCCGGCGGCACCCCGGCCAGATCGGCGGCGGCAAGCGCTGCGAGCGCGTTCAT
>CAITOD010000573.1 GCA_903893935.1 uncultured Sphingomonadales bacterium | reverse complement strand
GGAAGTCAGCTATTTGCTGCTCAACGGCGAATTGCCGTCGGCGGCCGAACTTGCAGAGTTCCACCACACCATCACGCGCCACACAATGGTGCACGAACAGCTGAGCAGCTTTTACAGCGGGTTCCGCCGCGACGCGCACCCGATGGCGGTGATGTGCGGCGTGGTCGGCGCGCTGTCGGCGTTCTATCACGATTCGACCGACATCGCCGATCCGATGCATCGCAAGATCAGCTCGCACCGGCTGATCGCCAAGATCCCGACGATCGCTGCGATGGCCTACAAATATTCGGTCGGCCAGCCCTTCGTCTATCCCGACAACCGCTTGTCCTACACCGGCAATTTCCTGCGCATGATGTTTGCGGTGCCGGCCGAAGACTACAAAGTCGTCCCCGAAGTCGAACGCGCGCTCGATCGCATTTTCATTCTGCATGCCGATCACGAACAGAACGCTTCGACTTCGACCGTGCGGCTGGCCGGATCGTCGGGCGCCAATCCGTTTGCCTGCATGGCGGCGGGCATTGCCTGCCTGTGGGGTCCGGCGCACGGCGGCGCCAACGAGGCTGCGCTCAACATGCTGCGCGAAATCGGCACGCCCGACCGCATCCAGCACTATATCGATCGCGCCAAGGACAAGAACGATCCGTTCCGCCTGATGGGCTTTGGCCACCGCGTCTACAAGAACTACGACCCGCGCGCGACCGTGATGCAATCGACCGTGCGCGAAGTGTTCAAGGCGCTCAATGTCACCGATCCGGTGTTCGAAACCGCCTTGCGGCTTGAGGAAATCGCGCTCAGCGATCCTTATTTCATCGAGAAGAAGCTGTTCCCCAACGTCGATTTCTATTCAGGGATCATTCTTTCGGCAATCGGCTTCCCCACGACGATGTTCACCGTGCTGTTCGCGCTGGCGCGCACGGTCGGCTGGGTCGCGCAATGGAACGAAATGATTTCCGATCCAGGCCAGAAAATCGGCCGCCCGCGCCAGCTCTACACCGGCCCGCTGCAGCGCGATTACGTACCCGTCGAAGCGCGCTGAGCGCCGCAAAAGGGCGCGCGCGCACGCGTCCGCGCAATTGCCTTTTGGCACACTGTCATCTATCCTCGCTCCGGGCATGAAACGGGGGCGGCGATGGATGACCAGGTGACTGCCGCTGCCCTTGGCAATGCGGCCATGCGCAAAGCCATGTGGCGCATCGTGCCGCTGATATTGCTGGCTTATCTTTGCGCTTATATGGACCGGGTCAACGTCAGCTTTGCTGCGGCGCAGATGAATGTCGATCTGAAATTCAGCGCGACGATTTACGGCCTCGGCGGCGGCCTGTTTTTCCTGGGCTATGCGCTGTTCGAAATTCCCTCGAACATGCTCGCGGTGCGGTTCGGGTCCCGCCGCTGGCTGACGCGCATCATGGTCATGTGGGGCTTGCTTTCGTCGGCGACGATGTTTGTCCACACCCCGCTGCAATTTTACACGATGCGCTTTCTGCTCGGCACGGCAGAGGCCGGATTCTATCCGGGGGTCATCCTCTATTTCGGATCATGGTTCCCGTCGGACTATCGTGGCCGCGCGGTCAGCCGGTTTTATGTCTCCAGCCCGCTCGCCTCGGTGGTCATGGGCGCCGTGTCGGGAACGCTGCTCGGGCTCGATGGCCTCGCCACCTTGCGCGGCTGGCAATGGCTGTTCCTTGCGCAAGGCATGCCCTCGGTCGTGGTCGGCCTGATTATCCTGCGGTTTTTGCCCGACCACCCGGCGAGCGTCAGCTGGTTGTCGCCCGACGAAAAAGCCTGGATCGACAGCGAACTGGCGCGCGATGCGCGACGGATCGGTGCGCCGGCCAGCCACAACCCGTTTGCGTCGCTGCACAACCCCGCCGTGCTGCTGGTGTCGGCGATCGGCTTTCTCTATCTGGGCATCACGCTGTCCGTGGTGTTGTCAGCCCCGATGATCCTGCATGCACTGGCCGGGCTCGACACCAGGCTTGTTGGATATGTCGTTACTCTCGGCGGCGTGCTCGGCGCGCTGACCATGCTGGTCGCAGGCAATTATGCCGATCGCCACGGCAATCGCTTCCAGATCGCCGGCTGGCTCCACCTCGTGATGGCAGGCACTTTGCTGGCCATCGCGCTCGGCCCGGCGCCGTTCGTTGTTGTTGGCGCCTATCTGGTGTTTGCCGCGACGTGCTTCACGATCGCCATGCTCGTAACGTCGGGCTGGGCGGATGTGCTGCACGTAAGCGAACTGGCGGTCGGGGCCGCGGCCATCAATTCGCTGGCCAACCTGGGTTCGTTCGCGATGCCCTTTGCGTGGGGCGCGGCACGTGATGCCACCGGTGGTTTCACCGTCGGTCTGCTGGCACTGGCGCTCTGCGCGGTGGCAGGCGCGCTGTGCACCATCCCCATCCGGAACCGGCTGCGCGGCCATGCGCTGGTGGTGGCGC
>CAITOD010000572.1 GCA_903893935.1 uncultured Sphingomonadales bacterium | reverse complement strand
GGCCCTGCCGGAGCGCAACATACCGGAACACGCACCTTTGCGTTGTTTGGCGAGGCTACCGTGCCGCTAACGCCCAGGCTGCGGCTCGTCGCGGGCGCGCGCGAGAGCCTTGACCGCCGCGAATTGCGCCCTGCCGGGGTCGACACGCTTTATCATGTCCAATTTTCCCATGCCGACTTTCGGCTCGGGGAAGAATTCGACCTGGCTCCGCAGGTCATGCAATACGCGAGTCTCGCCAGCGGCTACCGTCCCGGCGGCTTGAGCTACGACGGCGCGATCGGCACGGCCCGCAGCTTTTCGAGCGAAGAGACGGTTGCCGCCGAAGCCGGCATCAAGGCCACTCTGTGGCACGATCGGCTGCAATTGAACCTCGCGGCCTTCGCCTATCGCCAGCGCCATTATCAGGATCTCGACAACTACAACGGCTACACCGTCAACCTGCCCGGCGGAGAGTCCTACATTTGCGGCGCATCGGGCGGGCAACCGCCGGCCTGCTCGCTGCCCAGCTTCACCATCCCCCATGCCAGCAACATCGGGCTGGAATGGCAGGCACGGATCAGCCCGGATCGTCAGGACCACCTGTCGATCAACGGTGCCTTGATGCGCGCCCGCTTTGGCCATGATACCGGCTCTTGTGCCACGATTGCCGCTCCGGCCGGGCCCGGATGCTGGATCGGTTACAACGACCAGACCACCGGTGCGCTGCATTTCTTCGACATCGCCGGTGCGGTGCAGCCGCATTCCCCCACGCTGTCAATCAACCTCGCCTATGAGCGCGACATTGCCCTGCCTTCAGGCTGGACCATCACACCGGGCGGCAATGCGGAGCACAACTCAAGCTATTGGACGGGCCCTGTCGAAGACACCGCCCTGCTGGGATTTCAGCCTGGCTACTGGCTGTGGAACGCCAATCTGCGCTTCACCGCCCCGAACCATGGAATCCGCATAACCGCCTGGGCCCGCAACCTCACCGGGTATGCGGTCAAGATGTCGAGTCTGCCCGCAACGACCATCGGCGAACCGCGCAACTATGGCATCACCGCCATGATCACCTGGTAGCGCCGTCCACAGGCCCCCCACCAAGCAAAAGCAAAGAACGTCAACTGCATGACAAGAACGATTTCGCTCCTGACGGCCGTGACACTTGTCACACTGGGATTCGCGGGGCCGGCACGCGCCGCCTATACCGCCGGCGCCGCGCGCGCGCCGATCGACTTGCCTGCCAGCCTTCTGCCGATCGATGGCTTTACCACCGTGCTCGATCCGTTGGAGGCGCGCGTGTTGGTGATCGGTGAAGACCGGCGCCGGATCGCGATCGCCGTGATCGACCAGACGTCGCTGTCCGCCGAAGACGTTGCGGCCATGCAGCGAGACGTTGCGGCTGCGGCCCGGGTCGCGCCGGATGATGTGCTGGTGATCGCCAGTCACACCTTTTCTGCTCCGCACATGTTTGCGGGCCATGCCAACCCGCCGCCCGGAATGGCGATCGACGCGGCGGAAACGACGAGGGCACAGCAATACCTCGCCAACGTTCGTCGCGCCGTGGTCGATGCATCAACCGGGGCCGCCCAAAACGAGGTCAGCGCGACCATCACAGCCGGTATCGGCCACAGCGCCGTTGCCATCAACCGCAATGTCGCCATGGCCGATGGCTGGTGGCTTGGTGCCAACGAGAGCGGACCCACTGACCATACGCTGACTGCGCTGCGCATCGATGGCGCCGATCATCGCCCCATAGCCACGCTGGTCAATTACGGGGTCCAATCCTCGATCATGGATCATACCGGAGGAGCAACCGGCACCAAAGCCGTGACGGCCGACCTTGGTGGCGCCGCCGTGCAACGGGTCGAAGCGGATTTGGGCGGGACCAGCCTGTTCCTGACCGGCGCCGCAGGGGACCAGATGCCGGTGT
>CAITOD010000571.1 GCA_903893935.1 uncultured Sphingomonadales bacterium | reverse complement strand
CTGCGACCACGCCCAGGGGTTCTACCTCGGACGGCCGCAGCCCTTTGCCGTGTTCGAGCGTGATTACGTTGCCAGCCGTGAGCGCCAATTTGGTCGCGTTTAGAACTTGTTAACCATATCGCGTAATGGTAAATAAAAGTCCTCACCGTGGATGGAGGGTTTTATCATGGTCGCGTTGCTCGTTTCCAGCTGGCTGCACTACTTCTTTTCCTGATCGCATCCGACACCCTGGCTCAGGTCGGGGAAACCGCGGAAAACAGCCAATTCGGGCAGTTTTTTGAGGATCGGATCCAAGCCTAAAACAGGGGAGTTCGCGCAAGGCGCGAACTCCCTTGTTGTTTATCGGTCAGCGAATCACGGTTAACGCAATCGAGTCGCGTGCCCGCTCAGTTCGCCCCGTGGCCGAGCGCGAGATAGTCCTTGCTCTGCATTTCGATCAACCGGCTCACCGTGCGGTCGAATGCAAAACGGCCTTCATCATCGCCACCCTTGCTGCGGTCGTAGAGCAGCGCAGGTTCGGTCGCTGCGGTCACGATCAGCTTGACTTTGCGTTCGTACAGCGTGTCGATCATCGTGATAAAGCGCATCGTCTCGTTGCGTCGCTCGGGGCCCAGCAGCGGAATGCCGACCACGATCACGGTGTGGTATTTGCGCGCGATGGCCAGATAATCGGGCGCGCCGCGCGCTTCCATGCACAGCCGTTTGAAGCTGAACACCGCCACGCCTTTCAGGCTCTTGGGCACATGCATGCTGCGCCCGACCCCGACATCGAGTTCGCCCGAGGGTACGTGCGCGCTGTCTTCGGGCGGATAATCGGTCAGGCGAAAGAACGCCTCGCGCACTTGCGCGGTCGCCGCATCGCCGATCGGGGCGTGCCACGTGCCCACGCCCTGCATGCGGTCCATCCGGTAATCGGTCGGGCCATTCAGACCCAGCACATCGAGCCGCGCTTCGATCAGCGCAATGAACGGCAGGAAATGCTCGCGGTTGAGCCCGTTCTTGTAGAGATCGCCCGGCGCGCGGTTCGATGTGGTGACGATCACCACGCCGTGGCGCTCGATCAGCGCGGTGAACAGCCGGCTCATGATCATTGCATCGGCGCTGTTGTTGACGACCATCTCGTCGAACGCCAGCACGCGCGCATTCGCCGCGATCGCGGCAGCGACCGGCGCGATCGGGTCGCCGGTTTCCTTCTTGCGCTCTTCGTGGAGGCGCGCGTGGACATCGAGCATGAATTCGTGGAAATGCGCGCGGCGTTTGGCCGCAATCGCCAGGTTTTCGTGGAACAAGTCCATCAGCATCGACTTGCCGCGTCCGACGCCGCCCCACAGATAGACGCCGCGCGGGGCTTCGGGGGCTTTGCGCGAAAACAGCCGGCCGACGAGGCTCGTGGCGGGCACCGGGTGTTCGAGCGCTGCCTGCAGCCGATCGAGCCTCCCGGCCGCGGCGGCCTGTTCGGCGTCGGGGCGCAATTCGCCTGCGGCGACCAGCCCGGCATAGCGTTCGGCGACGCGCATCGCGCTAACGGCTGGACGGTTTGCGCACGGTGCCGCTATAGGCGGCGACCAGATGGCCGTCCTGTTCGACCGTGCCGCGCAGAAACACCAGCCGGCGCGTCTCGCGCAGGACTTCGCACACGGCATCAAGCGGCTGACCCACGCGCCCGGCACCAATGAATTGCGTCGACAGATCGAGCGTGACCGAACCCGCCGCGTCGCCATCGAGCAGCAGGCGGATTGCTGAAAACAGCGAAATGTCGATCAGCGCCAATGTGACCCCGCCGTGCACCGCGTCGAGCAGATTGCTGTGTCGCGTTTCGGTGAACATGCGCAGCCGAGTCGCGCGCGTGCCGCCCGGCAGCGCTTCCTCGCGCACCAGCATGCGCCCCATCACTTGCGGATTGAAGCGCGTCGGGTCGGCCAGATCCCACGAATCCCAACCGGGGTGGTCCGTCGCGGGTACGCGGATAAAACCGGTCACGGGTGTGCGCGCGTCGCGATCAGAGCAGGCGTTCGGCCTGCATCTTCTTGATTTCGCCGATCGCATGCGCCGGCGACAGTCCCTTGGGGCAGACATTGGCGCAATTCATGATCGTGTGGCAGCGGTAGAGCCGGAACGGGTCTTCCAGTTCGTCGAGCCGTTCGCCGGTCATTTCGTCGCGGCTGTCGGCCAGCCAGCGATAGGCCTGGAGCAGGATGGCGGGGCCAAGGAACTTGTCCGAATTCCACCAGTAGCTGGGGCATGAAGTCGAACAGCAGGCGCACAGGATGCATTCGTACAGCCCGTCGAGCTTTTCGCGCTGTTCGGGGCTTTGCAGGCGTTCCTTGCCCGACGGCGTGGGGGTGACCGTCTGCAGCCAGGGGCGGATCGAGGCATATTGCGCATAGAAATGGGTGAAATCGGGGACGAGGTCCTTGATCACTTCCATATGCGGCAGCGGGGTGATGCGGATATCGCCCTTGAGATCTTCGATCGCGGTGGTGCAGGCAAGCCCGTTGCGGCCGTTGATGTTCATCGCGCACGAGCCGCAAATGCCTTCGCGGCACGAGCGGCGAAACGTCAGCGTCGGGTCCTGCTCGGATTTCATCTTGATCAGCGCGTCGAGCACCATCGGCCCGCACTTGTCGAGATCGATATCGAACGTGTCGTAGCGGGGGTTTTCAAGGCTGTCGGGGTTGTAGCGATAGACCTTGAACTTGCGCACGCGGCCATGGGTCGGCGCGGCGTGGTGCCGCGTCTTGCCGGTGATCGTGGAATTCTTGGGAAGACTGAAAGTCGCCATGACCAAATCCTTCTGCGATGCGCCGTTTTGCACCCGGCGCTCGCGCGCCGCTCCATGCGATTCGTCTTAGCGCAACCGGCGCATGGGGCAAGCGTCTGATGGTGCGATCACGCGCCTTCGATACGCGGTGCGGACCAGCGCAGTTCGGCCAGATAGGGCGAATGCGCGCGCGCCGCAGCCATATCGGCGGGGTCGAGCGCGGCAACAAGCAGCGCTTCGTCGGTTTCGGCGCGCGCGCGCACCACGCCGTCGGGGCCGACAATCGCCGACCGGCCATCGAAGCGATAGCCGTGTTCGAGCCCCGAGCGGTTGGCAAACGCCAGCCACACCCCGTTTTCGAGCGCGCGCACGCGGATTACGGCTTCGGCAACCATCGGAAATTCGCTGCCGACCGCGGTTGGCACCAGCACCAGATCGGCGCCGCGCATGGCAAGGTCGCGCACGGTTTCGGGAAATTCGGTATCGTAACAGATCGAAAATCCGATCCGCCAGCCGCGATACGTGGCGATCGCGCTCGGGCTTTCGCCGGCGGCAAACAGCGTGCGTTCGTAATCGCCCCACAGATTGACTTTGCGATAGCCGAGCAGGCTGGCCCCGTCGGGCCCGATCAGCCGCACGCTGTTGTAGCGGTGTTCGCCCGCCATTTCGGGGTAGCCATAAGCCAGCGCCAGTCCATGCCGGCGCGCGAGTTCGGCGATCTTTTGCTGCCACATGCCATCGGCGGATTCGCTGGCGTGCACGACTGCGGCGGTGTCAAAATAGCCGCTGGTCCACAGTTCGGGCAGCAGCAGCAGATCGACGCCGGCGAGCGCGCCGCTGTCGAGCCGCGCGGCAAGCCGGGCGATCATCGCATCGGGCTCGCCGCAAGCGCCCGGTTGCTGCCATACCGCCAATCGTAACGGGGCCAGCTCAGGCGGGCTTTGAGTCATCGTGCCTCATATCCGTCAGCCGCAAGCGACCCCGCCCGTTCGCGTCGCCTGCAAGCGGCGGCCAAACGGGCGGGGCGCATCGGGTTATTCGCCGAACGTGCGCTGCCACCAGCCGCGCCGGGGCGGGGCGGCGGGTTCGGCGGGCGCAGCGACGGCTTCGCTTTCCTGCTCGGGCGCCTGCTCAGGCACCTGCTCGGGGGTCGGTTCGGGAGCCGGTGCCGCTTCGGCTGCGACGCCGGTTTCAACCCCTGGCTCGACTTCGTCGGTTTTCTTGCGGCGCGTGCGCTTGGGCTTGGGCGTTTCCGCCTCGGCCACCACGTCTGCGGCGACCTCTGCCTCGGCCGCGTCGGCTTTCTTGCGGCGCGTGCGCTTGGGCTTGGCTGCCGCGTCGTCGGCGGGTTCGGCGACCGGTTCCGGCGCGGCAGCCACATCGGCCACGGGCTCGGCCGTTTCGGCCTTCTTGCGGCGCCCGCGCTTGGGCTTGGCCGGCACGTCTTCGGCCGGCTCCATCGCGGGTTCAGCTTCGACTGCAACCGGTTCGGCTTCGCCAGGCTGTTCGTCTTCGACCGGCGCTTCACCTTCGCGTGCTTCACCGGCGGCCGATCCATCGCGGTTGCGGCGGCGGCGATTGCGGCGGCGGCGCTTGCGGCGGCCATCGCCGCCGGCTTCATCACCGGTGGCTGCGCCGCGCGCGGTGTCGTCGCCCGCTTCGTCGTCTTCGCCTTCGTCGCCGGCGGCCTCGGCTTCACCGCCTTGCGGCTCGGCCCCGGCTTCGCCGTCTTCCGTGCGGTCGCGGTTGCGGCCGCGCCTGCGGCGGCGGCGCTTGCGGCGGCTGGCGTCGCTGGCGCTTTCGCCCGCTTCGCGCGGTTCACGCGGTTCACGCGGTTCGCGCGGTTCGCGCGCTTCGATGCGTTCGCCGGTTTCGACTTCTTCCTCGTAATCGTCCTCGTCGTCGGTCACGTCGTCTTCGATCAGTTCGACAATCGGTTCGAACCGCGGCGTGAACTCGGGGCGCGGCCCGCGCGAGGCGACGCGCATTTTGGCGCCTTCGTTCTCGCCTTCGGGGATCACTTCGACCGACACGCCATAGCGCGCTTCGATCTCGGCCAGATCGCCGCGTTTGGCGTTGAGCACATAGATCGCCGCTTCCTGGCTGGCGTAGAGCGTGATGACGTTGCCTTTGCCTTTGGCGGCTTCGTCTTCGATCATGCGCAGCGCCGACAGCCCGGCTGACGAAGCGGTGCGCACCAGCCCGGTGCCGTCGCAATGCGGGCACCCGCGCGTGGTCGCTTCGAGCACGCCGGTGCGCAGCCGCTGCCGGCTCATTTCCATCAGCCCGAAGCCCGAAATGCGCCCGACCTGGATGCGCGCGCGGTCGTCCTTGAGCGCGTCCTTCATCGCCTTTTCGACTTTGCGGACGTTCGAGCCGTATTCCATGTCGATGAAATCGATCACCACCAGCCCGGCCATGTCGCGCAAGCGCAACTGGCGCGCGATTTCGCGCGCGGCTTCCAGATTGGTCGAAACCGCGGTCGCCTCGATGCCGTGCTCTTTGGTCGATCGGCCCGAGTTGATGTCGATCGACACCAAAGCTTCGGTCGGGTT
>CAITOD010000570.1 GCA_903893935.1 uncultured Sphingomonadales bacterium | reverse complement strand
TGGCGGCGCGCGCGCCGCAGTTTGCCGCCCGCCTCGAAGCCGCGCTGCTGCCGCGTTTCGTCCAGGCCGACGGCATCGCCAGCCAGACCGCGCGGCTGTTCCGCAGCGGCTATGTCGCCAATTTCAGTCTGGCGGCGCTGGCGGTGCTGCTGACTTTGCTCGGCCTTGCGCTGCCGGCCGCGATCAAGCCGCTGCTCGGACTGCTCGAACTGCTGGCGATCGGCTCGGTGCTGGCGCTGACGCGCGTGGGCAACCGGCGCGGCTGGCATCGTCGCTGGCTCGACAACCGCAATCTGGCCGAACGGCTGCGCTGCCTTGCGATCGCGGCGCAGATCGGGCTTGGCGAGGCGGCGGATCGCAACGCGGCCGCCCCGGCGTGGGTGCAGCACTGGCTGCGCCAGACCGCGCGCGAGATTGCGCTGCCCGATGCGCTGGTCGACCGCGCCTATCTGCTCGATGTGCGCCAGGGGCTGGTGCACCTGATCGATGCGCAGATCGGCTATCTTGCGCCCGAAGCGCAGCGGATGCACCGCCTCGAACATCGCCTGCACCACTTTGGCACCGGGTTGTTCGCCGCGACCGCACTTGCCTGCGTGGTTGCGATGGCGATCGAGGCCGGTGCGGAACTGACGCAAGGCCTGCTGCCCGGGCATGCGACGCACCGGTTTCTGGCGGTGATGACAATGATCACCGCCGGCTTTCCCGCGCTCGGTGCCGCGATCTACGGCATTCGCATGCAGGGCGAATTTGCCAGTGTCGCCGAACGCGCGCACGATACGCTGGAACGCCTGGTCGTGCTGCGGCACACGCTGGCGGACGACGAACCGACGTTTGATACGATCCAGCGCCGCATCGTCCACCTGACCACGCTGCTGACCGGCGACTTGTCCGACTGGCACCGCACCCACCACGCCCGGCCGCTGGTGCTGCCGGGCTGATCGGTGCATCAGTAGGCGAAGTAGGGCCCGGTGTACTTGCCCGTCGTGCGTCCCGATATGCCGGTATAGAGTTTGCGGCCGAAAAAGAACGGCAGGCCAAAATCGAAACTTCGCCCGATCGGATTGGAAAACCCTTGCGTGTCGGGATCAATCCCCACGCCCGGCACCGCGTTGGCGGTCTGCGAAGGCTCGCTATAGGCATTGTAGAGCGTGAATGCTGCGCTGGCCGAATTGGCTGAGCCGTATCCGGTGAGCGTGGGCGAGAGCGACAGCGGCGAAGCGGGGCAATAGAAGCCGCTGTACCCGTTCTGGGTGCATTGCGGGATCGTGCGATCGACAAAGTAATAATACGGGCTGCCGCTGTCGAAAAAGCTGTTGGGCAAAGTGGCGCTGTTGTACGTCGCGGTAATCAGGCCCGATGAATCGGCCAGCAACACCGTGGCCGATCCGAGCGTATTGTTGGTCTGCGTGCCGATCCCGAAATAGATCGTCCCGTTGAGCACATCCGTCCCCGCCGCCGGGACGCTTGGAAACGACAGGATCGTGCCGTTGTTGTCGGTCGCAAAGCCGACAACCGGGTTGGGCAATTGTTCTAACGGCGCGGCGGTGTTCGCGGCGCGCGTTACCACGGTGGCACAACCCGTGGCGGGGCAATCGTAATAGATCGCTCCACCCGTGCCGCCGGCGATGGTGCAGGCGCCACCGCAATCGACCGCATCGGTGCCCACCCCGATAATGCCGTTGGCACCGAGCAACTGCACCGTGTTCATGTTCGACCCGCCGCTTGCGCTGCACGCCGTCGGCACGGTGCCAAATCCGCCGGTCATATCGCCGATCACTTGTAGCGGCATCGCTGCGACGCTTTCGCCGCCAATGGTGAAATCACCCACGCGCACCGAACCGAACACATAATTGTCCACGAATTCATAGCATTCACCAATGCCATTGCCCGATGTGTCGGTTGGCGTGGTCAGGCCCGCCAGCAGACTGGCGTTGAGCGCGCCCGCTTCCAGCCGCAATCCGGTCGATGCGGTATCGAGCAGCACATGATCGATCGTCTGGCAATTGGTGGTCGATCCCGGCGCACAGACCGTGACCGTGACATAGGGCACATTGGTGGTGGTATAGGCGTTGGGGCCGGTGTTGAGGACCGCCGGTCCGCCGTCGACGGTAACCGCGGTAAAATTGGTCAGCGTGGTGCCGCCGCCCGACGAACTCGACGAAGAACTCGATGACGAGCCGCCGGAAGACCCGCTGCCGCTATCGCCCGAATCACCGCCGCACGCGGCCAGCAGCATCAGCGCCAATGCCGCCACGATCTGCCGCAAGGTCGTTGCGCGAGGCGTCATACACAGCCCTCCTGTCACAGCGATGCCGGATCGAAGCCGGCGGGCACATTGCGCGGCAGCCAGGCATAGCCCCAGAACGCGCCGGTGCGGCCACCGGTCACGATGCGCAGATCGGATCGGTTGACCGAAGGTGCCCGGCGCACGCCGTGCCGCGCCGCAATCGGATTGTCGGTCTGCAAGGCCGCGTAATGCTCGCCCAGCAAAGCCGCGAGATCGGGTTTGCCGGGACCGGTCCAGCGCACGGCGTAAATCTGGCCGGCGGCATTGGCATATTCGCGAATGTCGCCGCCGTTGGCGAGCGACAGCGTGTGCATGGTGCCGCTTCCGGCAGGCGCCATCGTGTGGGCCCGAACGTTCATCCGCACCTGATCGCCGCTCACCGTGGCGGCACTGCCGCCAAGGCTCGCAAAGGCGGCCTGCGGCACAAGCAAAGCGAGCGCTCCGATCACGAGTTGCCCCTTCATGGTCGGTATGGCTTTCCCTTGCGTTTCGGATCGAGTGGTTTGACCAAGCCGCGGCCGACCCGTCAACTGCCCTTGCATCCGCTTTGCATCGGCCGGTGGATATTAATGGAAGCTGAGCTGGGTCCCGCGATTACGGCTCGGCCGGGCGGGTTGCAGGATGCAGATCGACCGGACCGCTCCACTGGCCGCCGATCGCTTCGATCAGTGCAACCGCAGCGGTCTGCTGGTTGACCGTGTTCTGGATCAGATTCACCCGCGCCGAATACGCGGTCGTTTGCGCCGCCGTCACGGTGGTGAAATCGACCGTGCCGGCCTGGTATTCGTTGCGGGTGACCCTTTCCGCTCGATCGGCGGCTTGCGATGCAGCGGTGTAATGCGCTGCTTCGGCGCGATAGCCATCGAGCGCGGCAAGATCGGTTTCGACTTCCTGAAACGCGGTCAGCACCGTCTGGCGATAGGTTGCCACCGCCGCGTTGTAGGCTGCGCGCGCGCCTGCCACTTTGGCGCTCCGTGCACCCCAGTCGAGCAGCGTTTCGGCAGCGCTTGCGCCGAGCGACCATGCCGACGTGGCAGCGCGGAACAGGTTCGACAAAGTCGAAGCGCTCGATCCGACTTCGGCGGTCAGACCCACGGTCGGGAAAAACGCCGCCTTCTGCACGCCGATATTGGCATTGGCGGCCGAGACCAGACGCTCGGCATTGGCGATATCGGGGCGACGCTCGAGCACTGCGGAAGGCACAACGCCGGGTACGTCCGGTACCACCGGATGCCAGTCGGCACGCGCCATCGCAAACGTGCTGGGGTTTTCACCCACCAGCACCACGATCGCGGTTTCATCGGCAACGCGCAGGCGCTCGAGATCGCGGCGGCTGGCCAGCGCGTTTTCGAGCGTGGCGCGCGCGGAATCGAGATCGGCCGAATCGGCCGTGCCGGCATGCAGCTTGTTTTGCGTGATTTCGACCGAGCGGCGGTACGACACGATTGTCGCATCGAGCATGGCGGCCTGCGCATCGAGCCCGCGCAGCGCAAAATAGTCGCTCGCCAGCGTGCCTTGCGCCGACAGCGTGGCATTGGCGAGCTGCGCCGCCGACGCTTCGGCATTGGCGCGTGCGCCGCGCACGGTATTGGTCAGACTTCCCCACAAATCGGGTGTCCAGCTTGCGGTGCCGGTCACGCTGTAAGTCGTCGATGACAAAGTCGGGCTGGCGTTCGAAATCGAACCGGGCGAGCCGGCCTTGCCTGCAAATGTCCCGTCGGTCGTCGCACCCAGGCTTGCGCCCACGGTCGGCAGCAGCGCCGCCTTGTCGACGCGCACGGTTGCCAGCGCCTGCGCGTAGGCGGCGCGGTAATAGGCGAGGTTCTGGTTGGTGATCACCACCCGCGCTTCGAGCGCATCAAGCGTGTCGTCGCCGAACAGCGTCCACCAGGCGCCTTTGGCAACCGCATCCGAAGGGTTCGAAGGCACCCAGCCCGGATCGGCCTTGAACGTGGCGGTGGGCGCGATGCTGGTCGGCACATGGTAGGCCGGCGCCATCGAACACCCCGCCAGCAGGGTCGATGCAGCCAGCAGCGATAGAAAACGGTTGGTCATCGGATTGAGCCTATGCGGGCGCGGGGAAGCGGAAGAAGTCATGCGTCGAGCAGCTGTGGCCGGTCGCCCGGCGTTTCGCCGTGACGCGCGAGCAAGTGTTCATAAGGCGAGCGGCGGCGCCACCTGTCG
>CAITOD010000569.1 GCA_903893935.1 uncultured Sphingomonadales bacterium | reverse complement strand
TACACGCTCGCGCAGCCTTACACGGGCTACCCGATCGTGGGCACCACCCAGCTGCTGACCTATCAGTGCTTCTCCTCGAAGGGTAACCGCGAAGCGATCGCTACGCTGGTTGCCACGCTGACCGGCCAGCTGACTGTCGACTCGACCAACACCAAGATCAACAAGACGGCCTTCTCGAGCTCGTCGCCTGCTCTTCCGGGCATCATCGGCGACTCGAGCATTGGTATCGTTCCGGGTGCATGGCAGACCGCCATCGCCAGCACCTTCCTGAAGGCGAACTCGGACGTGAACACCTCGAGCTCGTATTCGAGCTCGCCGCTGAACTTCACCAGCGCGATTGTCCCGACCAAGACCAAGGTCTCGGCCGGCGTCTACACCTACCTGCCCACCACCCCGGCTGGCGCCTGCTACGAAAGCGGCAACGGCACGGGTACTTATGCCGGTCTCTGATCGTCTCACGACGATTTGAATGCCACACTGAGGGGGGCCCCGGATCATTCCGGGGCCCCTTTTTTGTGCGGTCGATGCATTTGCGTCCTTCCCGGCGGTGAACGCGTTTCCCGGTGGCGGCGGGCGTGCCGTCGGCAGGTGCCGGGAAGGCCCGCCGCTCGACCCACCGCACATGTCACATAAGTTAAACACAAACGCACCAAGGGTACCGTTGCGATCGCGGGGTCAATGTGTGTCCATGAAGAATACTCGCCTGCAGCCCTTGTGGGCTTGCGGCGTGCTGGCCGGGCTTTTGGCTAACGGGGGGTGCGCCGTGGCGGCCCAGACCCCGGCCGCCGCGGCCCCCGCGCCCGGCGCGTCGAAGGCGGGTACGCCGGCGCCAGTTCCGGCTCCGGCAGCCGCATCGCCTGCACCGGCACCGGACACGTTTTTTATCCAGGCCTACGATGTGACCGGCGTCACGCGTCTGTCGAACACCGAAGTCGAACGGCTGGTCTATCCGCATGCCGGGCCCGATCGCACCAAGGACGATGTCGAAGCCGCGCGCAAGGCCCTGCAGGATGCCTATGCCGCCAAAGGCTATGGCGCGGTGATTGTCGAAATCCCCGTGCAGGATCACGACAGCTTTGCGCAAGGCGTGGTGCAACTGGCGGTCAGCGAAGCACCCGTCGGGCAATTGCGTGTGACCGGCGCGCGGTTCCACTCGCTGCAAGTGGCGCGCGAAGCGGTGCCCGCGCTGGTCGAAGGCGAGCCGATCAATCTCAAAGCGCTGCAGGAGCAGGTTTCCGCCGCCAACCACTATCCCGACCGCTCGCTCAACCCGCAGTTCAAGCCGGGCAAAGTGAGCGGCGAAATCGATGTCGATCTGGCGATGACCGACGAACATCCGCTGCACGCAAGCGTCGAGATGGACAACGATGCCAGCCCGTTGACCACGCCGCTGCGGCTGACCGCCAATGCGCGCTATACCAATCTGTTCCAGGCCGGGCAGGCGGCTTCGTTCACGTTCATTGTTGCGCCCGAAAACCGCAGCGACACGATGGTCTTTGCCGGTTCCTACACCATTCCGATTCTCGGTTCGCCATGGACGATCTCGATTTCGGGCTATGATTCGAACAGCAATGTCGCTTCGGCCGGCGGCTCGGCGGTGCTCGGCAACGGGTTCCAGGTCGGCGCGCGGCTGCTTTACCGGCTGCCGGTGGCCGCGGGCCAGCAGACGCTGAGTTTCGGCTCCGATTTCAAGGACTTCAAGCAGAAAATCAGTGTCAACGGCACGCCGACCAGTTCGGCGCCGATCCAGTACGTGCCGTTCGAAGTGCAATATGCGCTGGCCGGTGCGACCGAGCACACCAGCTATGATTTTTCGATCGGCACCACCATCGGCTTGCGCGCGCTGCACGAAACGGTGTGCATCCTGCAATCGGGCACGTGCACTTTTGGCGATGCGTTCCAGAACCGCCAGCAGAACAGCTATGAAAACTTCGTGCGCGCCAACCTGAGCGCCGATTTTTCCTATGCGTTCAAGAACGACATGATCGCCGCGTTCAAGCTGGTCGGTCAGCTGTCGGATTCGCACCTCGTCACCAACGAGCAGTTCGCCGGCGGCGGGGCGCAGACCGTGCGCGGCTATTTCTCGTCCGAAGCGGTCGGCGACAACGGCATCGAGCCCAGCCTCGAACTGCGCTCGCCTTCGTTTGCCGAACATTTCGGCCACTGGCTGACCGAAGCGCGGCTGTTTGCCTTTACCGACAACGCCTTTCTCCATATCGACAGTCCGTCGTCGGGTGCTGCCACCGGATACCGGTTGATCAGCGTGGGCGGGGGGCTGCGCACGCGGCTGTTCAACCGTTTCGTCGCCGACGTTCTGGCCGGCGAGCCGCTGACCAACGGACCGACCACCAAAAAATTTCACCCCAGGATCGATTTCCAGATCAAGGGAGAGTTCTGAGCCATGTCGCACAACGAGGGGAATTCGCTGTGACCCGCATCCTGCTGTCGATACTGCTGATCCTGGGTTTCGCCGCGCCCGCGGTCGCGGCGGAAAACCAGGGCTGGTGGAACAAGGAATGGTCGTACCGCAAGTCGGTGACGATCGACACGTCGCCCTCGGGCATCAATGTCACCGGCGCGATCGGGCGAACGGTGGTGCTGGTGCGGCTGCACAGCGGCAATTTCACGTTCACCGATGCGATGCCCAACGGCGCGGATATCCGCTTTGTCGATTCGGACAACAAGACGCCGCTGCCGTTCCACGTCGAACACTACGATTCGGGGGTCGGCATTGCCACCGCGTGGGTTTCGGTGCCCAATATCAACGGCGGCGAAAAGCGCGTGATCTGGCTCTATTTCGGCAACAAGTCGGCCCCGGTCGGCGGCGACGAAAAGGGCACTTACGATCCCGATTACATGGCGGTCTATCACTTCGGCGAAAAGGCGGCGACGCCTTCGAACGATTCGACCGCCAATGCCAACAATGCCAAGACCGCGCCTCCGGGCATCGACGACGGCGGCATTATCAGCAGCGCGGCGCGCTTTCCGGGGCAGGGCGAAATCCAGATCGCCGAATCCGCTTCGCTCGCCATGCCGGCGGGTGCGCCGTTCACGTTCACGGCGTGGGTCAAGCCCGACCAGCTGGCGGGGACTTCGGCGATCTTTTCGCGCGGCGGGCTGACCATCGGGTTGAACGCCGGGGTGCCTTTCGCGTCGGGCCCCGGGCTGGCGGTGCAGGCCAGGACCGCGGTCAAGCAGGGCGACTGGACGCAAGTCGCGTTCGTGACCGATGGCAAAGCCGCGCATATCTATGTCAACGGCACCGAGCAGGGCACGGCGGCGGGCTCGCTCGGCGCGATCGCCGGCCCGGCCACGATCGGCGGCGCGCCGGGGCAGCCGTTCAACGGCGAGCTCGATGAAGTGCGGCTGTCGAAAACCGCGCGCCCCGAAGCCATGATCCACGCGATGGCCGAAGCCGAAGGCAAAGGCGGCAAGCTGGTCACCGTTTCGGAAACCGCGGAAAAGCAAAGCTCGGGCGGCGGGGTGTTCTTCTTCGTGCTGTCGAAGCTTGAAGGTGTGGACGAAGTCGTGGTCGGGCTGTGCCTGTTCATGACCTCGATTTCGGCGGTCGTGATGTACAACCGCTTTGGCTATTTTTCCAAATGCACCAAAGGCAATGCCGCTTTCATGCGCCAGTTCAAAAAGCTCGACGAACTCGTGCCGTCGACCGAGATTCCGGGGCTCGACAAGAAAGAGGCCAAGCTGCTCAAGACTTCGCCGCTCGCGCATATCTATGATTGCGGGATCGAGGAGTTCAACAAGCGCAAGGAACGCTGGGGCGATCGCCCGCTATCGACCCAGGCGATCGATTCGATGCGCGCGGCGGCGTCGGAAGTGGTGGTCCAT
>CAITOD010000568.1 GCA_903893935.1 uncultured Sphingomonadales bacterium | reverse complement strand
TCGTCGGCGTTGAAACCGTCTTCGTGGTGGATCAGCGGGGCCAGCCGTTGCGAGGGGCCGAACAGCGCATGCGCCATCGCCGCATCCATCGCGCCCCAGTTGTACGTCAGGATCAGATCGAACCCGCGCATCGCGCGCGCCAGCACTTGCCAGCGCCGCACCCCGGCTTTGCCGGCGAGCGCGGGAAAGCCGAAAGGGTAATGCACCGGCAGCCCCGGCGCGATCAGGTCGCGCGCGCTCATCGCCTGCGGTTCGGCCGAAACGATCGAATGGCTGACCCGGTCGCCAAAGCGGTTGATCAGCGCCACCGCGCGGCGTTCCTTGCCGCCGGCCGCAAACGTTGAATGCAGATGCAGGATATGCGGGCGTTTGCCGGTCATGGCACCCGGTCGAGCAGACGCGCAATCGCCGCGCGCGCGGGCGCTTCATCGAGCGTGGGGGCATGGCCGATGCCGGGCAGCGTGACCAGATCAAGCCCCGGATGGCGCGCCTGCATCGCCGCTGCGGTCGCGGCCGACAGGATATCCGACGCACCCCCGCGCACCACCGTGACCGGAACGCCGGCCAGTGCGTCAAACAAAGGCCACAAGTCGGGCGCCGGCGTCGCCCCGTCGTCGTCTGCAAACGGCTGCGCTATCGCCATGTCGTAATCGAACACGATCCCTTCGGCGCTTTCGCGCATCGTCCGCCGCGCCATGCGCAGCCAGTCTTCGTGCATAAACGCCGAAAAGGCATCCGCCTGCGCGGCGGCCAGCGCCTGCGCCGCCGCGTCCCAATCGGCAAAACATGCCGCCACGCCGACATAACCGCGAATCCGCGCGAGCCCTGCCGGGTCAATGACGGGGCCGATATCGTTGAGCACCGCGCCTGCCAGCCGCGCGGGATCGGTGCCTGCCAGCATCATCGTCAGCAATCCGCCAAGCGAGGTGCCAATCGCGACAAACCGCTCGACGCCCAGCCCGGCCAGCAAGCCGAGCACATCGCCGAGGTAATGCACCGGGGTATAAGTCGCCGGGTCGGGTGCCCGGGCGCTTTGCCCGCGCCCGCGCAGATCGGGGCAGATCACCTGGCGGTCCGGCGCGATCGCCGCAGCCACATCTTCGAAATCGCGCGCATTGCGCGTCAGCCCGGGCAGGCACAGCACCGGTGCGCGCGTCCTGTCGCCGGCATGGATACGCGCCGACAGCGAGAGTCCGTCGCTGCTGAGCCAGGTATGCGTGTCAAAAACGGCCATGCTTGCCGGTTGCGGGCAAATGGCCCGATTCGCAAGTCATCGCTGGTCCAGCCCTTGCGCGCCCGGGCGCAACCCCTCACATGCTTGGCAATGTCTGAAGCCCCCATGGCAAACCGCGCCTATCACCCGGACCCCTGCATCCTTGCGCTTGCCTCGTGGCTGGGCGATCCGGTGGAGGCGGCGCCGTTTCCCGAAACGCGGCTGCGCTGGCGCAACGATCGCGCTGCCGCGACGGTTGGCCTCGACCATTTTGACGATGCACAATGGATCGTGCATTTCGGGCGGTTCGTGCCGCTGCCCGACAATCTGCCGCAGCCGCTCGCGCTGCGCTACCACGGCCACCAGTTCCAGGTGTACAACCCGGAGCTGGGCGACGGACGCGGCTTTCTGTTCGCGCAAATGCGCGACAAGGGCGGCCGGCTGCTCGATCTCGGCACCAAAGGATCGGGGCAGACCCCGTGGAGCCGCCAGGGCGATGGCCGGCTGACGCTCAAAGGTGCGGTGCGCGAAGTGCTGGCGACCGAAACGCTCGAAGCGCTCGGCGTCAACACCAGCCGCAGCTTCAGCGTGATCGAAACCGGCGAAGCCCTGTGGCGCGGCGACGAGCCTTCGCCCACGCGCGCCGCAGTGCTGGTGCGGTTGAGCCATGGCCATATCCGCATCGGCACGTTCCAGCGGCTCATGGCATTCGAAGCCGGCGACGAAATGCACGCGCTGATCGATTATTGCCTGACGCAGTTTCCCGGCGGTGAAACCACGGCCGGCGCTAGCCCGGCCACGCGGTTGCTCGAACACGTTGTCGCGCGGCTGGCCGATCTTGCCGCGCAGTGGATGGTCGCGGGGTTTGTCCACGGCGTGCTCAACACCGACAACATGAACGTGACCGGCGAAAGCTTTGACTACGGCCCGTGGCGCTGGCTGCCGCGCTGGGACCCGCAGTTCACCGCTGCCTATTTCGATCACCAGGGGCTCTATGCATTCGGTCGCCAGCCGCAGACGCTGCACTGGAATTGCGGCCAGCTGGCAGTGGCGCTGCGGCTCGTCGAAGCCGC
>CAITOD010000567.1 GCA_903893935.1 uncultured Sphingomonadales bacterium | reverse complement strand
CCCAGCACTCAGCTTGAATCAGAAAACTTTCAACTTGGGAATCCCCTATCGAGTCAATCAAATGCCATCACGCTCTAATGAGCTAACCTGCAGAACCTTAGGTCAACGGGCTCTGAGTAACGCCGAAGCGATATTTTCCAGGTCAAACCACCATGCCGCCAAGCCGACCCCTGATAATGGCTTCGGCTTCACCCACCATACGTTCCAGCAGCACGGCGCACGTCGGAATATCACGGATCAGGCCCTGCACCTGGCCCGCCCAGACCAGGCCGGCTTCCAGATCTCCGGTCTCTAGCGCGACGCGTCCCCTGGCACCTGAAACCATTGGCTGAATATCAGCGAACACGGCCTCGGGTCGTGCGGAAACCTCCGCCACTTGTTCGGACACAGGGCTGCGTGCCACGCGAGCGGTGTTGTGGAAGCGACGAAAAATGATGCGTGTATCACGCTCGGTATTGCTGACGAGAAATTGCTTTATAGCCTCATGAATTGGCGCCTCCTGGGTGGCGCAAAAGCGCGTGCCCATGTTGACGCCTTCGGCTCCGAGCGCCAGTGCGGCTGCCAGCCCGCGCCCGTCGCCGATCCCGCCGCTGGCAAGCATGGGGATCGTCACCTGGTCGGCGGCAGCGGGTATCAGGACAAGTCCGGGAATATCATCCTCGCCTGGATGACCGGCACATTCAAAGCCGTCGATACTTATGACGTCGACCCCCAACTTCTGCGCCGAGACGGCGTGGCGCACCGCGGTGCACTTGTGCAGGACAATGATCCCGTGGCTCTTGAAATCCTCCACATGCTCGCGCGGAGCATAGCCGGCAGTTTCAACGATTTTCACGCCACTGTCGATGATTGCCTTGCGGTATTCCGCATAAGGCGGCGGCGAAACCGATGGCAGAATAGTCAAATTGACGCCGAATGGCTTGTCCGTCATCGTCCGGCAGCGGTCAATTTCGCAACGCAAATCGTCAGGACTAGGTTGGGTCAATGCAGTCAGAATACCCAGGCCGCCGGCATTGGACACGGCCGCAGCCAGTTCGGCCCGACCGACCCACATCATCCCCCCCTGCACGATCGGATGTTCTATTCCGAGCAATGTTGTAATTCGTGTCTTTAGTGCCATTGAAATGCCTCCATAATGTCAGATTAGCCTTGACGCCGCCTCACATCGGACAGCAATCTGGGGCTCATTCGGATCTCGCCGTCGAGATGGATCACTTCGCCGTTGAGCATTGGATTGATGATGATGCTCTCGACCAAATGAGCGTATTCGTTCGGCTTGCCGAGACGGCTCCGGAACGGAACCGAGTACCCCTAGGAGTCTTGAACATCCTGCGAAAAACCAGCCAGATCTTGCCTTCACATGCCACGACACTCGCGGTGTTCACCATCATGCCGCGCGCTATGCAAACTGGGTCGGCGTCATGGATAGCCCCCTGCCGATTCATAGGCCGCGGATTGGGGCCAAAGACGCTCGCGCGCAAAGCTGCGCACCATGTCGCGGATTGCAATCTGGTCTCGCAGAGGACCATAAATCTCGTTTGTGGTTCCAAATCAGTCAAACAGTGCGGAATCGGCCAGTTGCAACGCAATGTACTGACAGAACCGCGCCGCATCCGCGCCATTTATGACGCGATGGTCATACGACAGCGAAAGCGGCAACATGGTCCGCCAGACAATGCCGCCTTCCTCATTCGGAAAGGGCATGAGTTGCGCGCGCGTCACACCAAGTATCGCGACTTCTGGGGCATTCACAATCGGCGTAAAACTGGTGCCGCCGATGTGCCCAAGCGACGTCAGCGTTATACATCCCCCAGACATTTCGGCCATGGACAGGCCCTTAGTTCGTGCCTTTTCGGAGAGTATTCTTATGTCATTCGCAATAATGGCTACCGGTTTATTGTCGCAAGCCTGAATGACAGGCACAAGCAGACCACCAGGTGTTTCAACAACCACCCCAATATTGACAAACTTCTTGAATATGATCTGGCCGCTTGCCGGATCAAAAGAAGCGTTGAACTGTGGGAATTGCGCGAGCGCATGCGCCAACGCCTTGACCAGCAAGGGAACCGGCGTCAATTTTGGTCCACCATCACTGGCAAGTTGTTTGCGACGCAATTCGAAATCTGTAATATCTGCCAGATCGTTG
>CAITOD010000566.1 GCA_903893935.1 uncultured Sphingomonadales bacterium | reverse complement strand
GCTCGGCGCGCGACGCAAATACTCGTGTTGTCTCTATCCCACCGGCAAGGAAACGCTCGACGAGGCCGAAGTCCTCGCGCTCGATGCGACCATGGCCCATGCCGATCTGGCCGACGGGCAGCGCATTCTCGAACTGGGTTGCGGCTGGGGCTCGCTCAGCCTCTATATGGCCGAACGCCTGCCGCATGCCCAGATCACCGCCGTCTCCAATTCCGCGCCGCAACGCCGCCATATCGAAGCCGAGGCGCAGGCGCGCGGGCTGGCCAATCTGACCGTGATCACCGCCGACATGAACGCGTTCGATCCCGGGGCCCGCTTCGACCGCGTGGTCTCGGTCGAAATGTTCGAACACATGGCCAACTGGCACGCCTTGCTCGCGCGTGTGCGCGGCTGGCTGGTGCCCGAAGGCCGGCTGTTCGTCCACGTGTTCAGCCACCGCAGCGCGCCCTACCGGTTCGACACCAGCGACCGCACCGACTGGATCGCGCAGCATTTCTTCACCGGCGGGATCATGCCGAGCCACGATCTGATCGCGCAATTCCCCGATCTGTTCGCGCTCGAAGCGCAATGGCGCTGGCCGGGTACGCATTATGCCCGCACCGCGCGCGACTGGATCGCCCGCTTCGACACCAATCGCGAGGCAATCGATGCCGTGCTGCGCGATGTCTATGGCCGCGAAGCCGCACTCTGGCGCCGCCGCTGGCGCCTGTTCTACCTCGCCACCGAAGGCCTGTTCGGCCATGCCGGCGGCGCCGAATGGGGCGTCAGCCACTATCGGCTGAAGCCCGCCCGGAACCATCTTTGAAAGCAGCCGCACCGCCCGGAAATATCTCCCGAACCATTTTTCATGAACGGTGCAGAAATTTTCGATTCTGCTACTGGCTGAACCCCATGCAGCGATAGAGGCTGCCATTTTCTTCCTGCAAGACCACCCCGTCGCTATCGACTTTCACGCTCGATTTGTTTTTGCGATTGAAGCAGCTTTCGTGCGCGTTGAGCAGATTGTCCGCACCCTCGATCAGCTCGCCGCCGTGCGTATCGATATACTGGCCCATGTTCATTTTTCGGGCGCGTTGATACACGTCGTAGTCTGCCGGGCCTTGCGCCAGTGATCGGGCCGACAATTGCGCGACGGCGGTCAGTGCCATCGTCAGTGCCCGTTTGAGCGGAGCCGCGGAACCGGCCAGCCACTGCGCCTTTCGGTCCGCGATTTCCGGCGCATAGTGCGCCAGGCCCACTTGCACTTCGGTGCGGCGATAATGGACCAGCTTGCCAGTGCCGGCCTTGCCGGCCGCGTCGGTGCCGCCATCGCTGCCGTTTTGGTAAAGACTGTTTTCGCAAGCGGCGTATACGCTGTCCAGCTGGCCCGACAGCAGATAAGTGCAGGAAACAACTGCGTAAAATGCGGCCCCTGATACTTCGGCGGGCAAATTCGCATCGGCACCGTTCGAGGCCGAAGCTTGCGACACTCCGGCCAGATGCAGCCACCCGGTGTTTGCCAGGGTCTGTTGCAAACCCGCTTCGAGCACGGCGTTCGCATCGAATCCGTCAAGCGCCGGCAGCAGCGGCGTGACCGCCTCGACCGCCTTGCGATTGCGCGATGCGTTGCGCGCGCGGGTAATGATGCCATCGATTATCTGGCCAAGCGCACCGTTGAGCAGCAAATTCGGGGGACTGGCGGCGCCGGGGTCCTCGCCGCCTTCCAACCCGCTTTGGGCCAGAACCAGCATGACCGGCACCGGCGGTTTGGCGGTTCGCGCCGCATCGGGAACGAAGCTCCACGGCGCCGCGCTCGCTTGTGCGGACAGCAGCAGCGAGAGCGAGGCAAGCATGGCGAGGGCGCGGGCCATGTATCGTTTGGGCTGCTTGCCAGTCATTGTTTCCCGTCCCGAGTAATGGCCAATGCCCCTCGATGTGCTGAAAACGGGTCAATCGCAAGAGGCATGACATCCGCAGCGCTGTGCGCGCGGCTGATTGAAACGTGTGTGGCCAGTCTGGCTGAAGCGGCCGGCTTTTCAGGGCAGGCGATCCGGTTTGCCCCGGCTCGACCGCAAGCGGCGACCAATTATGCTCGCGATCATGAGAATTCGGGCCGGATTGATTTTGCTCGCCATTCCGGTCCGGCTCGCAGCGCAAGCGGCCGACCCGGCGCCGGCTTTGCCCGATCCTTCGACGATTACCGCGCCCGATGTTACCCCGTCGCACGATATCCGCGTGCGCGAAGAGGGGGACAAGTTCTATTATTTCCACAATCCCGGGGTCACGTTTGCGCAAGCCTATCAGGATTTGAAGGCT
>CAITOD010000565.1 GCA_903893935.1 uncultured Sphingomonadales bacterium | reverse complement strand
CTTCGGCATCGGTGTTGGTCACTTCGACCGACAGCCCCTGGCGCGAACGCAGGATATCGCCCGGGCGCATGGCATTGCCGGCCACCGCGTTTTCAACCGCCGGCACCAGCATGTGCAGCCGCACCGGCAGCCCGGCTTCCATCACCAGCCGGGTCAGCGCCAGCGCGTGCGCCGCGCCGCCCATGTCCTTCTTCATCAGCGCCATGCCCGAGGCGGGTTTCAAATCGAGCCCCCCGCTATCGAAACACACGCCTTTGCCGACCACCGCGACGCGGCGGTTCCTGGGGTCGCCCCATTCGAGCTCGATCAGCCGCGGCGCGTGGTGGCGCGAGGCGGCGCGGCCGACCGCATGGACCATCGGATAATCGCGTTCGAGCGCATCGCCGGCAACGACATGGATTTCGGCGCCATAAGTCTTGGCGAGCGCGCGCGCTTCGCTTTCGAGCTGCGCCGGCCCCATGTCTTCGGCCGGCGTGTTGACCAGATCGCGCACCAGCGCCATTGCGCCCGCCTCGGCCAGCGCAGGGCCGATCGCGCGTGGTTCGGCCGAAAGCAGCACGCGCGGATCGGCATTGGCGCCATCGGTCTTGTAGCGATCGAACCGGTATTGCGCGGCCACCCAGCCGACCAGCGCGGGGGTCAGGCGCGGGGTCGCGGGCGTGGTCGTGACGCGGTAGGTCCCGCCCGGCAGCGCTTCGGCCAGCCGTGCCAGGCACCAGGTGCCAAGCGTTGTGCGCGGCTCGATCCCCGCGAGGGCAAACCAGCCTTGCCCGTCGGGCACGATCGCCACCTCGCCCGGCGCGGCTTCGAATTTCTGCGCGGCGATCGCGGCGCACTGGCCTTCGCCGAGGCTGCGCAACAGCGGTTCGAGCCCCGCCTTGGCGACGAGGTGGATGGGAACCGCGCTTTGCCCGCGATCGGGCTGGATCAGGGCCTGGAGGTCGTTCATGATCCCGGTCTAGCCCCAAGCGTCGCAATTGTACAATTGCCCCCTCTCGCCAGAGCGGCCGCGAATAGCTACATTGTGCCGATGACAGACTATGTAATTGCCGACGAGACCGAGATTCAGCCGCGCGACGGCACCATCAAGCTGCACGGTGCGGCGGGCTTTGCCGGCATGCGCAAGGCCGGGCGCCTGGCGGCCGAAATCCTCGACGCGCTGGTGCCGCTCGCCGTGCCGGGGGCGGTGACCGCCGATCTCGACGCCGTGGTGCGCGAGATGACGCTGGCGGCGGGCGCGATCCCGGCGACGCTCGGCTATCGCGGCTATACCCATTCGTGCTGCATTTCGATCAATCATGTGGTGTGCCACGGCATCCCGTCCGAACGGGTCTTGCGCGACGGCGATATCGTCAACATCGACGTGACACCGCTGCTCGATGGCTGGCATGGCGATTCCAGCCGGATGTTTCTGGTCGGCGATGTCCCGCTCAAAGCGCGCCGGCTGGTCGATGTGACGTATGAATGTCTGATGATCGGCATTGCGGCGGCGCGCCCGGGCGCGCGACTGGGCGATATCGGTGCAGCGATCCAGGCGCATGCCGAACGCCAGCGCTATGGCGTGGTGCGCGAATTCTGCGGCCACGGGGTCGGGCGGCTGTTCCACGATTCTCCCGAAGTGGTGCATGCGGCGATTGCCGGCACCGGGCCCGAGCTCAAGCCGGGGATGATTTTCACGATCGAGCCGATGATCAATCTCGGCAAGCCGGGGGTGAAAATTCTCGAAGACGGCTGGACCGCGGTCACCCGCGACCGGTCGCTGTCGGCGCAATTCGAACATTCGATCGGGATCACCGAAACCGGGTGCGAGATCTTTACCGAGAGCCCGCAGGGACTTCATTGCCCGCCCTATCAATAGGCCCCCGCAATAGACCCCACCTGCCCTGCTCAATAATTAGGCAGCGCCCTGCGCAAATTTTACGCACTATTCGGACAGCCGCACGCAATTAGCGCAATGCCGAATGCATACAATTCATTCGAATCTTGCCGCACCCCTGCATTTTGCGGCTTTCATGAAGTGCGCCAATAGCATAGGAACCTTGTCTTGGATGTGACACGATTCTTGCTATGATCGGCATGGCAGCATCGTGCGAATGGAACACTGCCGGGATAGTCTTGCGCTGCTGCGGCCGCCGCAACGCCAGCCAACCGGCCATCAGGGGTCAGATCGAGTGAAGAAGATCGAAGCGATCATCAAACCCTTCAAACTGGATGAAGTGAAGGAAGCGCTGCACGAAGTCGGCGCTTCGGGCATCACCGTGACCGAGGCCAAAGGGTTCGGCCGCCAGAAAGGCCACACCGAATTGTACCGCGGCGCCGAATATGTCGTCGATTTCCTGCCCAAAGTGAAACTCGAAGTGGTGGTCTCCGACGCGCTGGTCGACCGCGTGGTCGAAGCGATCGCCCAGGCCGCGCAGACCGGGCGCATCGGTGACGGCAAGATCTTCGTCATTCCGGTCGAAAGCGCGCTGCGCATCCGCACCGGCGAGCGCGACGACGACGCCATCTGATCCATCCCGCTTGCGCGCCCATACGGGCCCGCAAGAAGGATATGGCTGTGCCACTGGCAGGGCGGGGGCCGGCCACCGGGCGCAGCGAACACCAACAAGACCCCGCCACCGCTTTCAGACCGCCCCAATCCGGCGGGCAACCAAAAGGACCAGCAATGGCAACAGCTAAGGACATTGTCGCCCAGATCAAGGAAGACGAGATCGAATGGGTCGATCTCCGGTTTACCGATCCCAAGGGCAAGTGGCAGCACCTGACGATGGTCGCTTCGGTGCTCGGCGAAGACGAGCTTGAAAACGGTCTGATGTTCGACGGTTCGTCGATCGAAGGCTGGAAGGCGATCAATGAATCCGACATGATCCTCAAGCCCGATCTCGATGCGGTCTATGCCGATCCGTTCTCGGCTTCGCCGATGCTGATCGTCAATTGCGACATCGTCGAGCCTTCGACCGGCGAACTCTACAGCCGCGACCCGCGCTCGACCGCCAAGCGCGCCGAAGCCTATCTGAAATCGACCGGTATCGGCGATACCGTCTATGTCGGCCCCGAAGCCGAATTCTTCGTGTTCGACGATGTGCGGTTCTATGATGGCTACGACGGCAACGGCTTCCGCATCGACGATGTCGAACTGCCGACCAATTCCAACCGCGCCTATGAAACCGGCAACCTCGCGCACCGTCCGCGCGCCAAAGGCGGCTATTTCCCGGTCGCCCCGGTCGACAGCATGGTCGATATCCGTGGCGAAATGGTCAAGACGATGCTCGACATCGGCCTGCCGTGCGACAAGCACCACCACGAAGTTGCCGCAGCGCAGCACGAACTGGGCCTGACGTTCGGCACGCTGGTGCAGACCGCCGACCGCATGCAGATCTACAAGTATGTCGTCCACCAGGTCGCTGCTGCCTATGGCAAGACCGCGACATTCATGCCCAAGCCGATCAAGCAGGACAACGGATCGGGCATGCACACGCACATGTCGATCTGGGCCGAAGGCAAGCCGCTGTTTGCCGGCAATGGCTATGCCGGGCTGTCGGACACCTGCCTCTATTACATCGGCGGCGTGATCAAGCATGCCAAGGCGCTCAACGCTTTCACCAACCCGACCACCAACAGCTACAAGCGGCTGGTGCCGGGCTTCGAAGCGCCGGTGCTGCTGGCCTATTCGGCGCGCAACCGTTCGGCTTCGTGCCGCATTCCCTACGGCGCAGGCGCCAAGGCCAAGCGCGTCGAATTCCGCTTCCCCGATGCGATGGCCAACCCTTATCTGGCGTATTCGGCGCTGCTGATGGCGGGCCTCGACGGCATCCGCAACAAGATCCATCCCGGCGAAGCGATGGACAAGAACCTCTATGACCTGCCGCCCGAAGAACTGTCGCTGGTACCGACCGTGTGCGGCAGCCTGCGCGAAGCGCTGGGCGCGCTCGAAGCCGATTACCACTTCCTGCTCGAAGGCGGCGTGTTCACCAAGGACCAGATCGATGCCTATATGGAATTGAAATGGCCCGAAGTGTACCGCTGGGAAACCACCCCTTCGGCGGTCGAATTCGATATGTACTACAGCGCGTAAAGGTGTTGTGTCTGTGTTCCCTGACGGGAACGCAGACCGCCCACCCCGCCTCCCCACCCGACCACCAATGATACCATCATGATATGGTGGTCGGGTGGGGAGGCGGGGTGCGCGGTCTGCAACGAAAAGGGCG
>CAITOD010000564.1 GCA_903893935.1 uncultured Sphingomonadales bacterium | reverse complement strand
GAACAAGAAATTTGATCCAGATCAACTATTGCGAATGACTTGCAATTGCTGTTGGCGTGTGGCAATCCTCGCGGATGACACTCGATACTCTTCCGCTCGGCACTCCGGCGCGCATCGTCGCGGTCGACTGGGCCACCCTGGTGCCCGAAGAAGCTCACCGCTTGCGCGCGCTGGGGCTTGAGGAAGGCGCCGATGTGCAGCTTGCTTATCGCGGCGTGTTCATGACGCGCGACCCGCTGGCGGTCGAAGTCGGGCGGATGACGGTGGCCTTGCGCCGCGTGCACGCGCGCGCCATGCATGTCGAATTGGCTGCATGAGCCGGCACCCGGGCGTCGTCGCACTGGTCGGCAATCCCAACGCCGGCAAAAGCGCGCTGTTCAACGCGCTGACCGGCGCGCGGCAGAAAATCGCCAATTATCCGGGCGTGACGGTCGAACGCAAAGCGGGGCGGCTGGTCCTGCCCAGCGGCGAATCACTCGAACTGGTCGATCTGCCGGGCACGTACGGGCTCGACACCAGCAGCCCGGACGAGGAAGTCACCCGGCGCGTAATCATGGGCGAGCAGCCGGGGCAGGCGCGGCCCGATGTGCTGGTCTGCGTGCTCGATGCCTCCAATCTCGAACAGCATCTGGTGCTGGCGCAGGAAGTGCTCGAACTCGGCCGCCCGACGGTGATCGCGCTTAACATGGTCGATCTTGCGCAGCGCGACGGGCTGGTGCTCGATCCCGCCGCGCTGGCAGCCGAACTCGGCGTGCCGGTGGTGCCGACCGTCGCGGTGCGCAAGCGCGGGCTCGATGATCTGACCGCCGCGGTTGCCGCCGCGCGCGAAGCCGCCATCAAGGCACCGCCCCGGCCGCGCGCGCACCAGACGATGGGCGAACGGCGCATGCTGGCGCGCACGATGGCGCGCGGCGCGGTGCTGTCGGAAACCGCGGTTCACCGGCTGCACGCGCGGATGGACCAGGTGCTGCTCCACCCCTGGCTTGGCCCGGTGATCCTGTTCGCGCTGCTGTTCGTGGTGTTCCAGGCGGTGTTCAGCTGGGCCAAGCCGGTGCAAGAGGCGCTCGATGCGCTGTTTACCGGCGGGTCCGACTGGCTGCGCGGGCACATGGCCCCTAGCCTGCTGCGCGATCTGATCACCGACGGGGTGATCGCTGGCGTCGGTTCGGTGATCGTGTTCCTGCCGCAGATCCTCGTGCTGTTCTTCTTTATCCTCGTCATGGAAGCGACCGGCTACATGGCGCGCGCAGCGTTCCTGATGGACCGGATGATGGCCGGCGTCGGGTTGTCGGGGCGCAGTTTCATTCCTTTGCTGTCGAGTTTTGCCTGCGCGGTGCCGGGCATCATGGCGACGCGGTCGATCACCGATCCGCGCGACCGGCTGACCACGATCCTGATTGCGCCGATGATGACCTGTTCGGCGCGCCTGCCGGTCTATGCGGTGATTATCGCCGCGTTCATTCCCGCGCGGCAAGTGCTGCCCGGCGTCGGCTTGCAGGGGCTGGTGCTGCTGGGGCTCTATGCGCTGGGGATTCTGGGTGCGATGGGGGGCGCGCTGCTGCTGCGCCGGTCGATCACGCGCGGCGCGGCATCGGGCTTCATCATGGAATTGCCCAAATACCAGTTGCCCACGGTCAAGGACCTCGCGCTCGGGCTTTACCAGCGCGCCGAAATCTTTCTGCGCCGCGCCGGCACGATGATCTTTGCGGTGGCTATCGTGCTGTGGGTGCTGCTCAATTTCCCGCGCGCCGAACCGGGGCACGACCAGATCAACGCCTCGGTCGCGGGGCACATTGCCAACGGGCTGGCGGTGGTGGTCGAACCGATCGGGTTCAACCGCGACATCGCGCTGACGCTGATCCCGACAATGGCCGCGCGCGAAGTCGCGGTAAGCTCGCTCGCCACGACTTATGCGGTGGGCGCAACCGATGAAGAAGCGCGCGCCTCGGGCCTTGCCAAACAGTTGCAACGCCACTGGAGCCTTGCCACCGCGCTGGCGTTCCTTGCGTGGTTCGTGTTCGCGCCGCAATGCATGTCGACGATCGCGGTCACCCGGCGCGAGACCAACGGCTGGAAATGGCCCGCGTTCATGCTCGGGTATCTGTTTGGCCTCGCCTATGTGTTTGCGGGTGCCGTCTACTGGATCGCGGTGGCCTGCGGGCTGGGTTAGCGTCAGAATGGCGGGGAAAAGCGCGCGCGGGGGCTGGGCGCGTGCGCCCGCCATCGGCTAGCCAGTGCAGCACATCACGAGGGACACGATTCGATGGCAGGCAGCGTCAACAAAGTCATTCTGGTCGGCAATCTTGGCGCAGACCCCGAAGTGCGATCGTTCCAGAACGGCGGCAAAGTGTGCAATTTGCGCATTGCCACCTCGGAATCGTGGAAGGATCGCAACACCGGCGACCGCCAGGAACGCACCGAATGGCACACCGTGGCGATCTTTTCCGAAGGTCTGGTGGGTGTCGCCGAGCGTTTCTTGCGCAAAGGCTCGAAAATCTATGTCGAAGGCCAGTTGCGCACGCGCAAGTGGCAGGACCAGAACGGGCAGGACCGCTATTCGACCGAAGTCGTGTTGCAGGGCCCTGGCGCGGTGCTGACGATGCTCGACGGGGCGCAGGGTGGTGGCGGCGGGGATCGCGGCGGCGCTTCGGGCGGCGGTTTTGGCGGTGGCCAGCGGTCGGGCGGGGCGGCTTCCAGTGGCGGTTCTGGCTTTGGCAGCGGCCCGTCGGGCGGGGGCAGCAGCGGCGGGTTTGGCGACGATCTCGACGACGATATCCCGTTCTGAGCTCAGGTGCCGCGCGTATCACCGTAAAGATGGATATGCAGCCGGTCGGTAAAGCGCCAGCCGGCCTCTAGCGCGGCCTCCGCCAGCCAGCGCGCGCGCTCGCGCAGTGTCGTGCTGTCGGTGCCTTCGGGCATCAGGAACAGGCGGTCGGGTGCGATGCGGTAGGTCGTGGCGAGCGCCCGGACTTCGGTCAGGTCGGCAGGACTCGCGATCACGAATTTGAACAGTGCGCGCGGGTCTGCGGCCCATGCCGTCAGGCGCTCGGGGATCAGCGCCAGATCGGCGGGATTGCCCGAATGCGCCAGTTTGGGGCTGACATTGTACTGGTCGATCAATGCATCGAGCGCGGGTGTGGGCGCGACGCTGCCATTGGTTTCGACTTCGATGTGAAACTCCGGCCCCAGTGCGGCGATCATCCGCACCAGCGCAGGCGCCTGCAACAGCGGTTCGCCGCCGGTCACAACCACCCGGGGTACGCCAAACGCGGCAATGCGCCGCGCCACTTCGGCCGGATCGAGCGCGATCTGGTTGTCGCCGCGGTCGAATGTGCGGTGATCGCGATGCGGCCGGTTGTCGCCGGCAAAGCGCCAGGTGTAGGCGGTGTCGCACCACCGGCACGCCAGATTGCACCGCGACAGCCGCACAAACACCGAGGGCCGCCCGATCGACACGCCTTCACCCTGGAGCGACGCGAAAATCTCCGCGTGGCCGGGGGTGGTGGTGGCGAGCACCAGATTCATCGGCCCACGCTTCGGGGCTTGGTATGCCCCCAAATCAACCCCCGTTCGTGCTGAGCCTGTCGAAGCAGGCGCGCCCGGCTCCAACCTTTGCGCGCGTCCTTCGACAGGCTCAGGACGAACGGGGGTTGGGGGTAGTTGAGCGCGGGGTGTGCGAGGGTACGACTTGGCATTACCCCAACCGCGCGAGCGCCGCCGCGAGGCGCGCGGCTTCGGCGGTGTGGTGGGCGTGGTCGGCGCGGGCTTTTTCGACCGCTTCGGGCTTGGCGCGTTCGACGAACGAGGGGTTGTT
>CAITOD010000563.1 GCA_903893935.1 uncultured Sphingomonadales bacterium | reverse complement strand
GCGATGGCGCTGGCGGTGCCGCCCAAACGATCGTCGTCGGCGCTCGGCGTGATCGTTTCGATCGTGATGGTGGTCGCCTATCACAAAGTGAACGAATACGGCCAGGATGTGTCGGCGCTCGGCCGGGTCGATCCGACGCTGGCGCTGTGGGGCCCGTTCACCGCGTTCGCCGCGCTGATCGTGTGGATGTACTGGCGGCTGGCCTATGTGCCCGGCGGACAGCCGATCGGCGGGCTCGAAACCGCGTTTGCGCGCATGGGCAAGCTGGTAACCCGGCTGTTCGTCGCACGCCGCAAGCACCTGGCGTTGCGCGCAGCCGCCCCGACCGAAACCGACAGCGCCGCGGTCCACCATGCTGCTTGATTTCTTTCCGTCGCGCACAATGATGCTTGCCATTGCGCGCATGTTCGCGGTGCGCATCGTTGTCATCCTGCTGATGCTGGTGCTCGTGCTGCAAATGCTCAACCTGCTGAGCGAGAGCGGCCATATCCTTGCCGCCAAAGGCAACGGCCAGCTCGAACTGCTGCGCTTCGTCAGCTTGCGCGCGCCGCAACTGCTCAGCCGGTTCCTGCCCTATTCGGTGCTGCTGGCGACGATTTTCACGCTCGCGACGCTCAACCAGAACAGCGAAGTGATCGCCATGAAAGCCGCCGGCATGTCGGCGCACCAGATCCTGGCCCCGCTGTTCCTGGTCGCGATGATCACCAGCGTGGTGACCTTTGCCTTCAACGAGCGCGTGACCGTGCGCGCCACCGCCACGCTGAAAGCCTGGCAGGATGTCGATTACGGCCCGGTGCCGCCGGACAGCGATGTCAAATCGAACGTGTGGATGCAGGACGGCACCAATATCCTGTTCGCGCGCACGGTCACCGGCCGCGGCGATGAAACGGTCATGCGCGATGTCAGCTGGTATCGCCGCAATGCCAGCGGAATGGTCAGCGAAATCGTCCACGGCACGGTCGCGCGCTATGCGCACCCCGGCTGGCGGCTGGAGCATCCGACCAGTTTTGACGTGCAGAGCCTGCGCACCACGCCGCTTGGCGACGCACGCGTTTTTGCGACCGGGGTCGAGCCTGCGCAAGTGATCGTGCGCAAGACCAATGCCGAAGCCGAATCGCTGTGGCGGCTGACCGATTCGATCCGTGCGATCCGCGCCGCCGGCTATCGCACCGGCGAGCTCGACGGGCGCTGGTGGCACAAGCTGTCGGGCCCGCTGTCGGCGCTGCTGATGCCTTTGCTGGGTGCGGTGGCCGGGTTCGGCCTCGCGCGGTCGGGCAAGCTGTTCGTGCGCGCGGTGATCGGCATGGCGCTCGGCTTTGCCTATTTCGTGGTCGACAACGCCGCGCTGGCGATGGGCAATTTCGGCGCCTACACCCCGTTTCTGGCGGCGTGGTCGCCGTTCCTGCTGTTCCTGCTGATCGGCGAAGCGGTGCTGATCCGCACCGAGGAATAAGTCAGGGCTTGGACGATTTGGACGTGTCGTCCTTCTTCGCCCCATCCTTCTTGGCGGCGTCCTTTTTGGGCACGTTGAACGTCCCGCTGATCCGCCCGCCTTGCGTTGCGGGCTGGCCCGACGCAGCGGCCGGCGTCGCACTGTGGCCGTCGATGCTCGAAATCCCGGTGTCGAGATCGATCACCAGCCGTCCGCCGTTCAATGTGTCGCCATTGGTGCGATTGAGCACGACATGGCCGACCATCGTGATCAGCTTCTTGTTCAGATCATAGACCGCCAGATCGCCGCTGGCGCGTTCGTCGTTGCGGGTGACCACCACATGGCCGGTCGCATCGACCCGCTGCAAAGTCAGTTTGTCGGTGTTGGTATAGGCCATCAGGGTACGATCTGCCGTCAGCCGCAGCTCTGCCTGCGTTACCACGACATTGCCGATCAGCACCGCCCGATCCTGCTTGTCCTGAAAATCGCCGTGATCGGCCGAAAAATCGACCGGCGCCTCGCTGTCGTGCGCCACTTTGGTGGCAGCGGCCAAATGCCCGGCGCCGGCGATCACGGCTGATGACAGAGCGAAGCCGATCACCAGACTGCGCGCGGCCCGACGGGAGACAAAAGCGGAAAGCATGGCGGTCACGGCTGGTGCACCTGTTTTGAATGTCTGTCAGCGCCAGGTTGTTCGCCCGGCAGATTGAGTTTGCCCGGCACCATATGCAACCGCATGTGCCCGTCGAGCCGGATCTCGCGCGTGTCGAGATTGGCGTAGAAATGATCGGCGCTGAATGTGCCGGTGGGGATGCGCCCGGTCACCGCGCCATGGCTTTGCATCACACGATGGTTGAGGTCGATCCCGGCGCCTTGCGTGATCATGCGCCAGCCGTCGGCAGTCTGGATATTGACCGGGCCGGGCGCGGTGATGTCCTGCCGGCCAAAGTCATAGGTCCCGGTCTGCGCGACCACGATCGCCGGGCCGTCATCGAGCAGCATCCGCGCGGTCACGTCGGTCATGGCGATTTCCTGCCGCGCCGCCGAATGCTGCACGGCGGTGCCGGCAGTGATCGAGAAGCCGCGCCCGTGATCGTCTTCGCCGCGATAGAGCGCACCGAGCGCGCGCATGCGATCATCGACCATCGCCACTTTGGTGCGATCGAGCAGAAAGCTGATTTCGCCGCGCGGGCTGAGCGGCGCAAACAGCATGACCGCAAGCAGCGCGCCGATCAGCGCGGGCAACAGCACCGACAGCACGCGCACCAGACGGTCGTGCTGCCCGCCAGGTGCAGCGAACAGCTGGCGACGGTCGCGCATCTGGTCGGCGCGCAAAGTCATGCGGCGCTGACCGGGAAACGGATCGTGGCTGGGACCGTCAGCACCATGCGCGCCTATTCGTGGCTGAAAATGTCGTTTTCGGACCAGCCGGCCAGATCGAGCCGCACGCGTGTGGGCAGAAATTCGAAGCACGCCTGCGCGATCGCGGTGCGCCCTTCGCGTTCGAGCCGTTCGGCCAGCACTGCGTGCGCGGCATGCAGATAGCGCACATCGGACGCGGCGTATTCGAGCTGCGGCTCGCTCAGCACTGCGCCGCCCCAGTCGCTCGATTGCTGTTGCTTGGAGATTTCCTTGCCGGTGGTTTCGCGCACCAGGTCCTTCAGCCCGTGGCGATCGGTATACGTCCGCACCAGCTTCGAGGCGATCTTGGTGCAGAACACCGGCGTCGCCCAGACGCCAAGGTAATGATGGATCGCGGCGAGATCGAACCGCGCAAAGTGAAACAGCTTGATCCGCGCCGGATCGGCCAGCGCCGCTTTCAGATTGGGCGCGGCATAGTCGCTATCGCGGGCAAACCGCACCAGATGCTCGTCGCCGCGCCCGTCGGCGATCTGCACCAGGCAAAGCCGGTCACGCCGGGTCACCAGACCCATCGTTTCGGTGTCGACAGCAACAATTCCCGGGGCAAGCGCGTCGGCGGGAAGGTCTTCTTCGTGGAGATAAACGGCCATGGCGGACGCTTAGGCGCTAAGCCGGGCATGGGCAAGCCGCTACGGTTGGCAAGCCGCCTGCCTCATGGCACAGAGATGCCCGCGCATGACCCGGACCACGATCCCCGAACCCTGGCGCCCCGCGCTCGAGCCGGTGCTGGCAACGCCCGCTTTGCGCGCGCTGGGCGGCTGGCTGCGCGCCGAAGAAGCCGCGGGCAAAACGATCTATCCGCCGCGCGGGTGTCGCCTTGCCGCGCTCGAACTCACCCCGCTCGACGCCGTGCGCGTGGTGATCCTGGGGCAGGACCCCTACCACGGCGCGGGGCAGGCCCACGGCCTCGCCTTTTCGGTGCAGCCCGGCGTGCGCGTGCCGCCGAGCCTCGTCAATATCTACAAGGAACTGCACAGCGATCTGGGCATTCCCCCGCGCGCCACGGCAATCTGGCGGCCTGGGCCCGCCAGGGTGTGCTGCTGCTCAACAACGCGCTGACGGTAGAGGCCGCGATGCCGGGTTCGCACCAGAACCGCGGCTGGGAGGCGCTGACCGATGCGGCAATTGCGGCGGTCGCGGCGCGCGCCGATCCCTGCGTGTTCCTGCTGTGGGGCAGCCATGCACAGAAGAAAGCCGCGCGTGTACCGGGCTTGATGAACGGACCGCACCTGGTGCTCAAAGCCCCGCACCCCAGCCCGCTGTCGGCCTACGCGGGTTTTTTCGGCAGCCGCCCGTTCAGCCGGACCAACGCCTTTCTTGCGAAGCACGGGCGCGACGAGATCGACTGGCGCCTGCCGGACTGATCCGAACCTTCAGGCATCGCCACCCCGGACTTGACCCGGGGCGGCCATGCGAACCTCAGCCCCAGCCGACGACGCCCTTGATTTCGAGGAAATCGTGGATGCCGTAATCGGCGTATTCGCGGCCGTTGCCCGATTGCTTGTAGCCGCCGAACGGGGCGAACGTGTCCCATTCGGGGTAGTTGATATTGACCGTGCCGCTGCGCAGCTGGCGGGCAATCGCGCGGATCTGGTCCATGTCGGTGCCAGCGATATAGTTGGCGAGGCCATAGACGGTGTCGTTGGCAATGGCGATCGCCTGATCGATGCTGTCATAGGGCATGATGGCAAGCACCATGCCGAACACTTCCTCGCGCGCGATCGTCATGTCGTTGGTCACGCCTCCGAACACGGTCGGGCGCACATAATAGCCTTTGTCGAGGCCTTCGGGCCGGCCCGTGCCGCCGCACACGAGGTGCGAACCTTCGTCGATCGCGGTCTGGATCAGGCGCTGGATCTTGCCCCATTGCACATCGCTGACGACCGGGCCGTGCGTGGTCGCGGGATCGTGCGGATCACCCACCACCAGCGTGGCAACGGTGGCACGCGCGATTTCCAGCGCTTCGG
>CAITOD010000562.1 GCA_903893935.1 uncultured Sphingomonadales bacterium | reverse complement strand
GGCATAAGCGGCAAGCGCAGGATCGATCTTGCCCTGCCGCACCATGAATGCCGCCGCGCGCGCTTTGGCCGCCAGCAAGGCGGCTGAGTCGGGTGACAGCACAGCAACCGTGTCGATCGCCTGTTGCAGCAGCGCAGCGGCGGTGTCGGGGTGCCCGGCGCTTTCGGCAAGCGCTGCTTCGGCGGTGAACACATCGGCGGGCAGCCACGCCATCGACACCACGCGGCCATTGCGGACCGCGCGGAACTGGTCGATCGCGCTGCGCAATTCGCGCGCGGCAAGCCCCGCATTGCCGGTCAGCCGATGCACTTCGCCGCGCAAGTAGGTCGCCTGCGCGTCGAGCAATTGGGCGCGTTCGGTGTCGGTCAGCGGGTCGGCTTCGCTGCTCAGCCGGCTGTGATGCGCATCGTCGACCGACAGCCGTTGCGCCAGCGGGTGGTCGATAAAGCCGGCGCGCAACCGTTCGTCGGTAAAGGCGGCTTCATCGCCGAGCGTGGTGAGCGGACCGTCGAGCGTGGCAAGCGCGCCTTTGGCATCGCCCATGTCGAGCCGGTGCATCGCATAGAGATTGCGATAGAGCCTTGCGAACACCGGATCGCCGCCGGTCCCGGCGCGGGTGGCGCGCGCAAACAGCTGGTCGGCAACGGCGCGGTTGCCAAGGTTCGACTGTTCGATCGCGGAGCCTGCCAGGTAGAGCGCGGGGCGGTCGGCACCGGCATCGCCGCGGCGCGCGCGCGCGACCAGACGGTCGAAGAATTCGGTCGCGTCGGCATGGTCGCCGTCGTTGGCGCGCGCCATCCCGGCGGCCAGCGCCTGCGCCGGATCGAAGCGTTCGGCCTGCGCGCGCGCGAGCGCCGCCGGGTCGTCCGACCCGGTTACCGCAACGCTGATCGCGCCATGCACCGGACGATCGGTCACCAGCGCGGCCAGGCCCAGCTGGAGGGCTGAAGCGTAAGCGGCAAGGCCGGTTGCCATGAACGTCTGGTCGCGGCGCACCAGCCGATAGGTGACCCGGGTAAGACCCGATGTCGTTTCGCGGCAGGCGATGCGGGTGAGGCCGGGGAGTGCTGCATCATCGACACGCGTCTCGGGCTGGCACGGCGCGGGGCCGTTGCCCGCCACATCGGCCGCTGCGCGCGCGCCGGAAAAGGCATAGATCGTGCCCACCGGGCTGGCTGCATCGCGGCACAGCACATCATAGCCGCGATCGAAAATGCTGGCGTAATGCCCGTCTTCACTGCGGCGCGCGGCGGTGCACACCACGCCGGCATCGCCGATGCGGAAACTGTCACGGCTGGCAATCGCGAGTTCGGACTGATGGCGCGGTGCGGCCATCGCCGTGCCGCCTGGCATGTGCGCGAGTGCGGCCAAAATCAGCGCAAGGCGGGTGAAGAGGCGAGACATCACCGGTTTGCTCCCCCGCTGGTCCAGGACGATGGATCGCCGTTTATGCTGACCGGTTCGGTGACGTCGCGCGGACGATTGATGATCCGTTCGTCGAACACGTTGCTGGGAACCCACGTCGGCAAGACCGCGCCGCGCACCGCCGCGATAATTTTGGCATGGACGCCTGGCCGCTGCGGATCGGTGCTGCCGCCGCCAAAGCCGCCGTCGCCAAAGCCGCCGCCGCCAAAGCCACCGCCATTATCGCCGCCGCCGCCGTTATCGCCCGGCGGCCCGGGCAGGCTGGTATCGATCGACGACACTGTCATGGTGACCGGATTGCCGGTGCCGGTCGTGTTTGGCCCGCCCTGCACGGTGAGATCGGCACCGGTGAAAGTGACCGAATAATTGGGCGATGCGGCCAGCGTGCCCTGGGTGATCGGATAGCTGCCGGCCGGCGAAGTGGTGGTGGCGGTGGTCGCGAGCGATCCGGTCAGCTGATCGCCGTTAACCAGCCCGGGCGCGCTGCTGGCCGCAGAGGTTGCGCCGGTCACGGTATAAGTCAGCGGCGGATTGCTCTCGCCAAACGGTCGGGTGACCGGCTGCGCAATGATGTCGATCGGCCGCTGGGTAATGGTGAGTGCGCTGGCATTGCCCGGTGCCTGGTCAAACGTGGCGGTATAGTTGGCGCTGGCCAGCGCGAGCCCCGACCCGGTGACCCCATAGCTGCCGACGCCGGTCTGCGCGGTGGCCGCGGTGGTGAACTGCGTTGCGCTGTCGGTCAGCACGGTGGACCTCGTGTCGCTGCCCTGCAAACCCTGCACCGTCACCGAGCCGGACAGCGTCGGGATCGGATCGCCGTATACGTTCGACACGGCTTGCGCCGTGTATGTCACGATCAGCGGCGCGGGCGTGATGGTGCCCGCCGCCGATTGCAGCGAGACGGTGTAGTTGCCGCCGTCGTTGCCATCGTTGACGGCATAGCCGGGCTTGACATTGAGCGTGCGTGCACCGGCGTTGGGGCTGTCGAACGATTGCGACAGACCGGTGACCGAATCGCTGCCGAACAGGCCGTTGACCAGCACTGTGCCGCTCGAAGCGGTGGTGGCGTCGTACGTCCGCGTCTGGCTGACAGCGGTCAGGGTCAGCGGTGCCGGGGTTATCGTGCCGCTCGCCGATTGCACTGTGACGGTGTAATTGCCGCCGTTGTTGCCGTCTTGCAGCGTGTAGCCGGGCGTGACTGACAGCGTGCGTGCGCCGGCATTGGCACTGTCGAACGACTGGGTCAGGTTGCTGATCGAGTCGTTGCCCAGCAGGCCATAGACTTGCACCGTGCCATTCGAAGCGGTGGTGGCGTTGTACGTGCGTGTCTGGCTTGCAGCGATCAATGTCAGCGGGGCAGGGGTGATGCTGCCGGTCGCCGATTGCAGCGTGACGGTATAATTGCCGCCGCTGTTGCCGTCGTTGATGGTGTAGCCGCCATTGACCGACAGCAAGCGTGCGCCCGCATTGGCGCTGTCGTACGACTGGGTCAGGTTGCTGACCGAATCGCTGCCGAACAGCCCGGTAACCTGCACGACGCCCGACGATCCGGTGGTCGCGTCATAGATGCGCGTCTGGCTGACCGCGCTGAGCGTCAGCGGGGCCGGGGTGATCGTGCCCGCTGCCGATTGCGTGTTGACGACGTAGTTGCTGCCGGCGTTACCGTCGTTGACGACATAGCCCGCATTGACGCTGAGCGTGCGTGCACCGGCATTGGCGCTGTCGAACGACTGGGCGAGGCTGGTCACCGTGTCGCTGCCGAACAGCCCGGTCACGATCACTGCGCCGCTCGATGCAGTGGTGGCGTTGTAGGTCCGGGTCTGGCTGGTTGCGGTCAGTGTGAGCGTGGCCGGGGTGATGCTGCCCGAGGCGGTCTGGCTGGTGACGGTGTAGTTGCCACCGTTGTTGCCGTCGTTGATCTGATAGCCCGGATTGACCGACAGCACCCGCTGACCGACGTTTGCGCTGTCGAACGATTCGCTCAGATTGCCGATCGAATCGGTGCCCTGCAGCCCGATGATTTCGATGAGCGCGGTCGAATTGGTGGTGGCGTTGTAGCTGCGGGTCTGGCTCGCCGCGACAAGCGTCAGCGGTGCGGGCGTGATGCTGCCGGTGGCCGATTGCAGCGTGACGGTATAATTGCCGCCGTCGTTGCCGTCGTTGATGCTGAAACCGCTGTTCACCGACAGCAGCCGCGCGCCGGCATTGGGGCTGTCGTAAGACTGGGTCAGACCGGTGACCGAATCGCTGCCGAACAGCCCGGTAACCTGGACCGTGCCGGTCGAATTGGTGGTCGTATCATACACGCGCGTCTGGCTGGTTGCCGCCAGCGTCAGCGGGGCAGGGGTAATCGTGCCCGAAGCCGACAGCGAGGTTACGGTGTAGTTGCCGCCGTCGTTGCCGTCGTTGATGGTGTAACCGCCGTTGACCGACAGCGTGCGCGCACCCGCATTGGGGCTGTCGAACGACTGGGTCAGATTGGTCACCGTGTCGCTGCCGATGAGGCCCGACACTTGCACGGTGCCGGTCGAATTGGTGGTCGAATCGTAAGTGCGGGTCTGGCTGACAGCGCTCAGCGTCAGCGCCGCCGGGGTGATGCTGCCCCCTGCGCTGACTGTGTTGACAGTGTAATTGCCTCCGTTGTTGCCATCCTGGACGACATAGCCCGTATTGACCGACAAGGTGCGCGATCCGGCATTGGGGCTGTCGAACGACTGGCTCAGATTGACCACCGAATCGCTGCCGAACAGGCCGCTGACTTGCACCGTGCCGGTTGAACTGGTGGTGGCGTTGTATGTGCGGCTGTCGCTTGCGGCGGACAGTGTGAGTGTCGCGGGCGTGATGCTGCCGGGCGCGGTCACCGTGGTGACGGTGTAATTGCCGCCGCTGTTGCCATCGTTGACCACATAGCCGGGATTGACCGACAGCGTGCGCGTGCCTGCATTGGCGCTGTCGAACGACTGGGCGAGGCTGGTCACCGAATCGCTGCCGTACAAGCCATAGACCTGCACCGCACCGGCCGAGGCCGTGGTCGCGTTGTAGGTACGGCTGTCGGTTACCGCGGCCAGCGTCAGCGGCGCCGGGGTGATGGTGCCTGCGGCGGTCAGCAGCGTAACGGTGTAGTTGTTGCCATTGTTGCCATCGTTGATGACATAGCCATTGTTGACCGACAGCACGCGCGCGCCGGCATTGGGGCTGTCGAACGACTGGAACAGGCTTGAAACGTTGTCCTGGCCCTGCAGCCCGGTGACCTGCACCTGGCCTTGCGAATTGGTCGTCGAATCGTAAGTCTTGGCATCGGTGACCGCCGCCAGCGTCAGCGCGGCGGGGTTGATGACCAGCGTGCCGGGTTTGGTCGAGGGCACGAGGTCATACCCGGTCTGGATCGATGACAGCCCGCCGGCGTAATTGACGCTGTACGTGCCCGCGTTCTGGCTCAGTCCGCTGAGTGTCGCCGTGCCGTAGACCAGCGTGGGTGCGGCGCCATATGTGGTCACGCCAATGTTGGGCACCGTCGCATTGTACGTCGTTGTCAGGCTGAGCGGCTGGACCGTGATCGGGATCAGAAAAGCTTCGAGCAGCGGGGTGGTGTCAACCTGGTACATGCGCCACGGCAGTCCCTGACCGCCGATCGTGTCGATCGAAAAGCCGCCGTAGCTGCCCGACAGCAGGCTCGCTGCCGTGGTAAGCCCGGTGACTCCCGAACACGTGTTCGAGCATCCGAGCGCCTGCCCCGAAAACTGCATGTCCCAATAGGCGTTGGTGATCGATCCGGGCGACGAACTGTCCGAACCGATCAGCCCGCCTGCCACCGATCCCGACACCATGCCATTGGCATAGACCTGGCTGACCGTGCCGCTGTTGGCGCCGATCAGCCCGCCTGCCAGCATGGCATTGCCGCCGACCGCGACGGTGGCATAGGACTGGCTGATCGATCCGTAGTTGTTCCCGACCAGCCCGCCCGCCGTCGCTTCGACCGCACTGACGCTGCCGGTGGCAAAGCTGTCAAAAATGCTGCCCGTCGCATCGTTTTGCCCGACCAGCAGCCCGCCGACCGCAACATTGCCGTTGGGCGAGAAGAGCGTGGCATTCGACAGCCCGAGATCGGTGATCTGTCCGGCGTTTTCGGCGACCAGCCCGGTCACTTCGTTGACCGAGGTGTTCAGCACCAGGTTCGACAGGACGTGCCCGCCGCCCGCGATCGACCCGGTGAACGGTCGGGAAATGCCGTTGAACAGGCCGGAGCTTTCGTAAGTGATCGGGATAAGCCCCGTGCCGCCCCAGATATCGCTGAGCAGCAAGGTGCCCGACATGTCGATATTCTGCGTGATCAGATAGCTGCCCGCCGCGTTCTTGTCGATCAGCTGGACCTGGTGCGCGCTGTTGACCGTGGCGACCAGATATTGCGCCACCGGCACTTCCCATTGGCCGATCGGCCGGGTGATCGCGCCGTCATAGACCCAGGCGCCACTGGTGAGGTTGGTGTAGGAACCGGCGAGGAACGCCGATGGCGCGCCGGCGGCGATTTGCGCAGCGTTGCTGGAAACGGGGTTCAAGGCCGTGGTACCGGAATCGGTACCGACACCGATGCTTTGGCCGGTGCTGTATTCATCCCAGTAAGAATTTGTGATGGCGCTGGCATTGACCCCGACAAACCCGCCGACACCGCTTCCCGAAGGCGCCGAAACAGCTCCGCTTGCCCAGCTGTTGGTGATGGGGCCGAGGTTTCTGCCAACCAGCGCACCCACGCCGGTGCTGCCCGTGCCGGCGGTTACCGAACCGGTTGCATAGGCGCCACTGATCGTCACGGCGGCGGAAATGACGTTGCCGACAAGTCCGCCAAGGTATGTACCGAGAGTTGATCCGGATGCGGGCGTCGAGACATTCGCTGTCGAATACACCTGGCTGATGCCACCGGCATTGGCCAGCCCGATCAGTCCTCCCACGTCGGAAACGCCCGACACCGATCCGGTTGAAAAGCTGTTTGCGATGGTTGCGGTTCCGTCCTGCCCGATCAGTCCGCCCGCATCACTCAGGCTGGCGGTGACAGTTCCGTTAAAGTGCACACCGGTCAGGCTGATGTTATAGGATGTGCTGGTCGTCACCCCGATCAGGCCACCGATATATTGCTGACCCGTAATCGTACTGCCCGTTGAATAGACATTCGAAATCGTGACGTTGTCGGTGCCGACAAATCCCGCCAGTCCTCCAACATAGTTCGCGCCAGTGACGATTTCATTGATCAGTCCCAGATTGCGGACAATAATGTTCGATCCAAGATTGGCGCCCAATTCACCGAACAGACCGGTATCATCGTTGGTTCCATGATTTATGGTCAGATTGGTG
>CAITOD010000561.1 GCA_903893935.1 uncultured Sphingomonadales bacterium | reverse complement strand
CAGCCGAGCCCGAGCGCCTTTTCGACTGCAATGAACGTCGTGGTCAGCTGCGCCTGTGCCGATAGCGATGCCAGTTGCGCGCGCAGCGCCTGCCGCTCGGCCGCCAGCGCATCGGCGCGGGACAATGTGCCGCCACTCGCGCGTGTTGCCTGCAGGCCGGCCAGGTGCCGGGCGTCGTCAAATTGCTCGACCGCTTTGCCGAAGGCGACGCGCGCGGCGCCGAACCGGGTGAGCGCGCCTTCGGCATCGTCGAGCGCGGTCAGCACGCGCGCCCGGTATTGCGCCTCGGCTTCGTCGCGCGCGCTGCTTGCGCCGCGCACCTGGGCGGCGGCGCGGCCGCCGTCGAACAGGTTCCATTTGATCTGCGGCACGACCAGCCCGATCAGCGTCGCCGGGGTGAACGCATCGCTGATTTTGGTGCCGCCGAGCCCGAGGATGCCGGTAAAGCTGACGCTCGGAAACCGGTCGGCGATGCGCGCGCCGAGATCGGCATTGGCCGCCGCCAGATCGCGCTCGGCCGCGCGAATGTCGGGCCGGTGGCGCAACAGCGCTGCCGGATCGCCGACCGCGATATGCGCGGGCACCAGCGGCACGGGTGCGGCTTTGGCCACAAGATTGTCGAGCGCACCGGGTTCGCGGCCGATCAGCACGGCCAACTGGTCGGCCAGCGCGGTTGCCTGCGCGCGACTGTCGGCAAGATCGCTTTCGCTTTGCGCCAGCGTGGCGCGCGCGCTGTCGACGGCCTGGGCTGCGCCAGTGCCGCCGGCGAGCCGGTCCTGTGCATGGCCAAGCAGGCGCCGGTCGCAATCGACTTGCTGTTCGAGCACGCCGGCACTCGCCTGCCGGGCGCGCAAGGCAATATAGACACGCGCGACTTCGGCCGACAGCGACACCGCAACATCGGCAGCCGAGGCTTGCGCCGCATCGGCCCGGTCGCGCGCGGCTTCGATCCGGCGGCGCCCGGTGCCGAACAGATCGACTTCCCACGATGCCTGGAAGTTGTCGCCATAGACTTGTTCCGACAGACGGCCGTTGCGCGAAAGCAGCGCGCCGGGCAGCGATACCTCGCCCGCGACTCCGCCGACCTGGGCAGAGGGCAGCGTGGCGCCTTTGGTCACTGCCAGCGCGGCGCGTGCGCTGCCGATGCGCGCTTGCGCCGCGGCCAGATCGGGCGAACCGGCCAGCGCCCGGGCTTCGAGATCGTCAAGCACCGGATCGCCCAGCACTGACCACCAGTGGTCAACCGGCGCCTCGGTGCCGGCCGCATCGGGCGCGCGCAGGAACTGGCCGCGCGCTGCGGCGTCGGGTGCAGCCAGCGGGGCACCATGCCAGTTGGGGCCGGCCGCAGCGCAACCGGCCAGCAGCGCGGTCGCCAGCGCCAAAGCCGTAAGGCGCGCGAAACGGGGGGTTACAGACATCAGTGCATCGCCATTTTGTGGTGGCCCTTGGGAAGCGGGCGGAGGAGCAGAACCAGCGGGAGAACGGCCGCGATAGCCACGGCAAGTGCCACAAATTCGTCGTTGAAGCTCATCACCAGGGCCTCGCGCAGCACGGTCGTATCGATCGAGCGCAGCGCGCCGAGCGTGGCATCGTTGCCCACGCCATCGGTCTGGCCGGCGACCCAGGCCTGGACATCGGTGCCATTGGCGGGGATCGCCGCCCACAGCGTCCAGTGGTGAAAATCCTCGCGGCGTTCCTGCAGCGTGGCCAGCAGCGCGAGCGCGATCGAGCCGCCCAGATTGCGCGCGGCATTGAACAGACCGGCGGCATCGCCGGCTTCGCTGGGATTGACGCTGGCAATCGCGGCCTGGT
>CAITOD010000560.1 GCA_903893935.1 uncultured Sphingomonadales bacterium | reverse complement strand
CAGAACCGGCGCGCGACCGCGAATTCGGCCGCTTCGGTCATCGCGGTCTTGGCAGCGCCCGCGGGAAACGCGGCAATCGCGTCGATTGCGCGCTGCGCATAGTGGCGCGCGCGTTCGCGGGTGGCGTGGACGGCGTCGTGTTTGCGGATCAGGTCGATGGCCTGGGCCAGGTCGGCATCGCTGTTGCGATCGCCGGCAATGGCGTCGCGCCAGAACGCACGTTCGGCTTCGCTGCCGCGCGCATAGGCCAGGATCACCGGCAGGGTCATTTTGCCTTCGCGAAAATCGTCGCCCTGTTCCTTGCCCATTTCGGCGGCGTTCGAATCGTAATCGATCGCATCGTCGGCAAGCTGGAACGCAATGCCCAAATTGCGGCCATACGTATCGAGCGCGGCTTCATCGGATTCGGGGCGCTCGGCAACCACTGCGGCGATGCGGCAGGCGGCGGCGAACAGCGACGCGGTCTTGCCGTTGATGATCGACAGATAGCGTTCTTCGGTGGTTTCGATCTGGCGCTGCGCAACCAGCTGATCGACTTCGCCTTCGGCGATCACCGCCGACGCGTTCGACAGGATGCGCAGCACTTTGATCGAGCCATCTTCGACCATCAGTTCAAAGCTGCGGCTGAACAGGAAATCACCGACCAGCACGGTGGCAGGGTTGCCGAAAATGATATTGGCGGTCTGTTTGCCGCGCCGCATGTCCGAGCCATCGACCACATCGTCGTGCAGCAGCGTGGCGGTGTGGATGAATTCGACCGCGGCGGCGAGCCGGAAATGGCGGCTGCCGCCATAGCCCACCAGTGCTGCGCTGGCGAGCGTGAGCATCGGCCGCATGCGTTTGCCGCCGCCTGCGATCAGATGCCCGGCCAGCGCCGGGATCAGCGGAATGCGCGATTGCATGCGATCGAGAATCACCGCGTTGACGCTGTTCATGCCATCGGCGACAAGCGCCATCAGCGGCTGCAGCGAAGGTTCGGCCCGGCGGGGCAGCGGATGGATCGTGGCAGACATCGCTCGCCCGCTTGGCCTGTGGCCGGGCGCTTTGCAAGTCGAAGTTTGCTTGCGTATGGAGCGTGCCACGCGGGGTGATCGCGCGGATGGAGGCACTATGAGCCAAGACCCTGTTCTGGACGGCTATCGCCAGAGCATCGACAATATCGATGCGGCGATGATCCACATCCTGGCCGAACGCTTTCGCATCACCCAGGCGGTCGGCGCCTACAAAGCCGCGCACGCCCTGCCCGCGAGCGACCCCGCGCGCGAGCAGCGCCAGATCGAACGGCTGCGCAAGCTCGCCGCCGACGCGCGGCTTGATCCGGAATTTTCAGAAAAATTCCTGCGCTTCGTGATCCAGGAAGTGATTCGCCACCACGAGATTGCGCAAAACCGGTAGCGGGCGGGCGATTGCGCAGCAGCAATCGGCAAGTATTAGCCGAAGGGCAAAGTTACCCCAGATCCTCCAGCGGCACGCCGGGCTGCTGTTTGGCGGTGCGGATGGTCAGCGAGGTTTTGACGCTGGCCACATTGGGCGCCGGGGTCAGTTTGCTGGTGAGGAATTCCTGAAAGCTTTGCAGATCGCGCGAGACGATTTTCAGGATGAAGTCGATCTCGCCATTGAGCATGTGGCATTCGCGCACTTCGTCGAGCCCGCGCATATGGTCTTCGAACTGGCGCAGCGAATCTTCGGCCTGGCTCTTGAGGCTGACCAGCGCAAACACGGTGATCGAAAAGCCCAGTTTGGCTGCATCGAGATCGGCGTGATAGCCGCGAATCACCCCCGCCTCTTCGAGCGCACGCACCCGGCGCAAGCAGGGTGGCGCGGTCAGCCCGACGCGCTGGGCCAATTCAACATTGGTTACCCGGCCTTCGGCTTGCAGTTCGGCAAGCAGCCGGCGGTCAATTGCATCCAGAGTCGCCATGGTCCTCGTTGCCGTCAGGTCACATTCAGTTGAGTCGGGGTCTTGTGCGCCGATCGCCATCCGGCCTTAGCCGATCCGCGCTGCGCCTTGCAGCAAGATTCGCAAGCCTAAAGCATCGTTCTTGATAATTTTATTTTCTCTTATCGCAATCGTCCCACATTGCAACGCAATCGACGAGGCGCTTTGTGGGATCGTAAGAACTTGTTAGGACTTACCCCCGGCCAGCGCAAAACCCGGTCCCGATCGACCGGCGAGGTGCGCGCCATTATTCGAGTGACAGCCTGCCCCCGGGCGGTCAAAGCGGAGCCTGCATGATCGTCGATGACCGCCTTGACACCGTGCTGCAGACGCAGGCGGCCGGCCGGGCGGCGCAGCGGACGCAATTGCGCCAGCTGGTCGATCTGCTTGGCCGCACCTCCGATTCGGCCTGGACCGACCGCCATGCGCAGGCGCTCGCGCGGATCGACGCATTGCACTGTGAGCTCGGCGATTCGTCGGCCGGAATACTGATCGGGCAGTGCACGCTCGCCGCGCCGCGCCTCGTTGCGCATCTGGCCGAACGCGGCCCGCGCACCGCGCTTGCCGCGATTGCGCGCGCGCGGCTGACCGACGCGCAATGGCTGCAACTGGTGCCCGCGCTGCCGATCCACGCGCGCGGCGCGCTGCGCCACCGCCGCGACTTGTCGGCGCCGGTCACCGAACTGCTCGAACGGCTGGGCATCGAAGACTTCGTGCTGGCCGGCACCGCGCTGCAAAGCCCGGAAACGCACGCTGCCCCCGTGCCATCCCCCACCGTGGTCGCGCTGCCCGCTGCGGCCCCACCGCGCGCCGACGCGCCGGTGCAAGCCGGGATCGGCGCGATCGTGCGGCGGATCGAGGCGTTTCGCCGCACCCGCCAGACCGAACACCACGCCGAACCCGGCCAGACGAGGCTGCCCTTTGCCGAAGATGCGGCATCCGAACCGCACACCATCGCAATCGATATCGTAATCGATGCGGCCGGCACGATCACCGCAGCCGAAGGTGTCGATCCCGCCTTGCTGGTCGGCCACACGCCGTTTGTCGTCGCGTCGGATGCCGCTGCGGCCTGGGTCGATCCGGACGCACTGCGCGCTTTCCATGCGCGCGAGCCGCTTGTGGCGGGGCACCTCATGCTCGACGGCGCGCCGCGCATCGCCGGCGGCTGGCGGATCGATGCCATGCCGCGCTTTGGCAGCGAACGCGGCCAGTTTCTGGGCTATCGCGCGCGGCTGCGCCGCCTGCCCAAGGCGCTCGAACCGGCACCGGCGAGCACGCGGCCAGATTCGGGCCCAGATTCTGGTGCGGATACGCTGCAGCAATTGCTCCACGAATTGCGCACGCCGATCAACGCGATCCAGGGTTTCGCTGAACTGATCCAGCAACAGCTGCTCGGCGCTACCCCGCATTATTACCGCAGCCTGGCCGCCTCGATCGCGGCCGACGCGGCGCGGCTGCTGGCGGGGTTCGAAGATGTCGAGCGGCTGCTGAGAATCGAATCGGGCCGCGCGCGGATCGAGCCGGGCGAAGCCGATCTTGCCGCGATCGTGGACCATGCGGTGGCGCATATCGGGCCGATGATGGCCCCGCGCGAAATCCGCCTGCGCTGGACCGCGCCCGGCTGGCCGATCACCGTTGCGATCGATCCGGATGAAGCCGAACGCACGATCTGGCGCCTGCTGTCGACGCTGATCGGCGCGGCCGCCCCTGGCGAGCGGCTGACGCTCACGCTCGATCAGGGCGAGTGCGCGCGCCTGACTGTGACCCTGCCCGCAGCGCTCGCGCAGCACGACAACGACACGCTGTTTGCCCCCGATGTCGCGCGCGGCGGTGCGGCGGGCATGATGGGGCACGGCTTTGCGCTGGCGCTGGTGGCGGCCGAAGTACGCTCGGCCGGCGGGCATGTGGCGCGCCCCGGCGCGCCTGGCAGCGCGCTGCTCGAACTCGTGCTGCCGCTCGCAGCGCAAGCCGCGATTGACCAGTGCCGGGCCGCCATTTAACGCGGAAACTTGCTTTTTGCCGGGCTATGATCGCAGGGGACGACTTTGGCTGACCAGCGGGGCGACCCGGATATTCGCGAAGTCCCCGCCCCCGGCGATCGCTTGCACTTTGCCGCAGGCTTTGCCCCGCGCTTTGTGGTGACGGTCGATACCGAGGAGGAATTCGACTGGACCAAGCCGCTCGCGCGCACCGGCCACGGGCTGGCGCATGTGCCCGCGCTCGGCCGGTTTCAGGAATTTTGCGAGAACCAGCGCGTGGTGCCGGTGTACCTGATCGATTATCCGGTGGCCTGCGATCCGCGCACCGTCGATTTGCTCGGCCCGGCGATTGCCGCCGGGCGCGCCGATTTCGGCATGCAGCTGCATCCCTGGGTCAGCCCGCCGTTCGACGAACACGTCAACAACCACAACAGCTATGCCGGCAATCTGCCCGCAGCGCTCGAAGCCGCCAAGTTCGACGGCCTGTTGCGCACGATCGAGGCGGTGTTCGGCCGCCGCCCGTGCATTTATCGCGCCGGCCGCTATGGCGTGGGCGCCAACACCGCGCGGATTCTTGCCGAAGGCGGCATGGCGATCGACAGCTCGGTGCGCGCAGGGTTCAACTATGCGAGCCAGGGCGGCGCGGATTTTCGCAACCATCCGGTGCATCCCTGGTGGATCGACCGCGCGCGCGGCTTGTTCGAACTGCCGCTGACGACGCTCTATTGCGGCCGGCTGCGGCGCCACGGCGCGTGGCTGCACGCCGTGTTGTGGCGCACGCCGCGGCTGCGCGGGGTGCTGGCGCGGCTGGGCCTGCTCGAACGCGTGCCGCTGACGCCCGAAGGCGTCGATATCCGCGCCGCCTTGCGCGCGATCGACATGGCGCTGGCCGACGCGGTGCCGGTGCTGGTGTTTTCGTTTCACAGCCCCTCGCTGATGCCCGGCCACACGCCCTATGTGCGCGACGCCGCCGCGCTCGATCGGCTCTATGACTGGTGGCGCGCAGTGTTTGCGCATTTGCACGCGCGCGGCGTGCGCCGGCCAGCCTTGCCGAAATCATCGCGGCGGCGCGCTGATCCGCCGCTTGCCAAGCGCCAGCACCGGCTTTACTCGACTGCGAGGCGTGGGCCTGTAGCTCAGCGGTTAGAGCTGGCCGCTCATAACGGCTAGGTCGCGGGTTCAAATCCTGCCGGGCCCACCACGCATTTCTCAACTATAACGATAGACAAACCTGCGCCCCAAGATGCATAGCGGCGCAGACGTTTGCCTCACAATGGAGAGCCGATCACCATGACCGACCTGGCCAATGCCCGCCCCGAAACGATCGCGCTTCATGCCGGCTGGCGCGCCGATCCGAGCACCGGCTCGGTCGCGGTGCCGATCCACCAGACGACCTCGTACCAGTTCCACGACACCGGCCACGCGGCAAACCTGTTCGCGCTCAAGGAACTGGGCAATATCTACACGCGCATCGGCAACCCGACGACCGATGTGTTCGAACAGCGCGTCGCCGCGCTCGAAGGCGGGGTGGCCGCACTTGCCGTGGCCTCGGGCCAGGCGGCTTCGACGTATGCGGTGCTCAATCTGGCGCGCGCGGGCGACAACATCGTCTCGTCGACCGACCTCTATGGCGGCACCTGGAACCTGTTTGCCAACACGCTCAAGGACCTCGGCATCGAAGTGCGGTTTGTCGATCCGGCCGACCCGGAAAGCTTCCGCCGCGCGACCGACGAGCGCACGCGCGCCTATTATGCCGAAGCGCTGCCCAATCCCAAGCTGATCCCGTTTCCGATTGCCGAAGTTGCCGCGATCGGCCGCGAATACGGCATTCCGCTGATTGTCGACAACACCGCAGCCCCGCTGCTGATCCGCCCGTTCGACCATGGTGCGGCGATTATTGTCCATTCGGCGACCAAATATCTCGGCGGCCACGGCACGTCGATCGGCGGGGTGATTGTCGATGGCGGCAATTTCGACTGGGAAGCCTTTCCCGAACGCCAGCCGCTGCTCAACACCCCCGATGCGAGCTATCACGGCGCGGTGTGGGCGCGCGACATCAAGCCGCTGGGCCCGATCGCCTATATCATTCGCGCGCGCGTGATCCTGCTGCGCGATATCGGCGCGGCGCTGTCGCCGTTCAACGCGTTCCAGCTGATCCAGGGCATCGAAACGCTGCCCTTGCGCATGGCCCGCCACAGCGAAAATGCGGCAAACGTCGCGCATTACCTGTCGGCGCACCCCAAAGTCCGGCTGGTGATCCACCCCGCGCTTGCCGCCGGGCGCACCAAAGTGCTGACCGATACCTACCTCAAAACGGGCAAAGGCGGGCTGGTCGGGTTTGAGCTCGCAGGCGGGCTCGAAGCCGGCCAGGCCTTCATCAACGCGCTGAAGCTGTTTTACCACGTCGCCAATATCGGCGACACGCGCAGCCTCGCGATCCACCCCGCCTCGACCACGCATTCGCAACTTTCGCCCGAAGAACAGGCCGCCACCGGGGTCACCCCCGGCTATGTGCGGCTGTCGATCGGGATCGAACACATCGACGACATTCTCGCCGACCTCGCCCAGGCGCTTGATGCGGCCTGACGCCCGAAGCGGTGTGACATCAATTCACCCTGCCTGGGGCCGTCGACTTTACCGGGTCGGCGGCCCCTTTTTTGCATTCAAGCCGATGGAGCGCACCCGCCGTGCCTCGCTTGAAAAAATCAACCAATTAAGTAGATATTTCGCGCAAGCGCCCCGGCGACACAAGGAACAGCACCCGTAAATGACCGATTATTCCGATTTTCTGCGGCTGGTCGAAGCGGCGCGCCCCGGTGTCGAGGAAATCACGCCCGCCGAATTGCGCGAACGCGTGGCGGCCGGCGCGATACTGATCGACATCCGCGAAGAGGATGAATTGCGCCGCAATCCGCCACTCACCCGTGCAGTGCATCTGCCGCGCGGACAGATTGAATATAGCGTAGGCAAAGCGGTTGCCGACAAGCACACGCCGGTGGTGCTCTATTGCGCGCACGGCATGCGCAGCGTGCTGGCGGCAGCGACGCTTTCGTCGCTCGGCTATGCGCATGTCGCAGTGCTTCGCGACGGACTGCACGCGCTGCGGCGCGACGCCGGCCAGCCGTGGGACGGACAATTCCCGCCGCCCGACGACGACGACAGCGACGCGTGAGCGCCGCAGTTGCAGCCCGCTGCATAAGCACCAGAGCATAATGCGATAAAGAGGAATCACATCATGCTCTAGGAGTCTTTGTTTTCGCATGATTTGTTGCGAAAAACCGGTTCCCACTTGTTCGCATCATGCTCTATACCCCTCTCCGGTTCCCAGCGGTTCAGGACTTTTGCCCCGGCATGCTTTCGCAACGCGCCCGCTACGCGCTCAAGGCGCTGCTCGATGTGGCGCGCGCAAGCGATGGCTTGAGCCAGGTGGCAGCGATTGCCGAGCGCGAGAGCATTCCGCGCAAATTTCTCGAAACGATCATGAGCGATCTGCGCCGCGCCGGGCTGGTCACCGCCACGCGCGGCAATGCCGGCGGCTATCGACTGGCGCGCCCGGCCGACCTGATCACTTTTGCCGATGTGCTGCGCGCCACCGACGGCCCGATCTCGATGCTGCCCTGTGTCAGCCGCAATTTCTACGAACGCTGCGAGGATTGTCGGGACGAAGCGACATGCGCCTTGCGCCGCACTTTTTCCGAAGTGCGCGATGCGGTCAACGCGGTGCTGGAACACCGCACGCTGGCCGCTGCGATCGCCGCCGAGGCCCACCCCGCAGCGGCGCCCGAAACGGCATCAGTGTAACGCTTCACCAGCGATCGTGATGCGGTGCATTTCGCGGCGCTGGCCGTGATAGTCGTTGTGCGCATAATGCCAGGTCGCACGGTTATCCCACAGCGCGATCGAGCCCGGGCGCCATTCGAACACGGTCTGAAAGCGCGGATTGAGCGCGTGGGCATAAAGTTCCGCGAGCAGTTGGCGCGATGGCTCGGGCTCGAGCCCGACAATGGCGGTGGTGAAACCCGGGTTGACGTATAACGCACGCTTGCCGCTCAGCGGATGGGTAATCACCACCGGATGCACCACATCGTCGAGCACGTCGGCCGCCGCGGCATTGCCGATGCGTCCGTCGCGGCGGGTTTCGCGCGTCGCTTCATAGGCGGTCGGCTTGCTGCCGAACACGTGGCGCGCCGAAT
>CAITOD010000559.1 GCA_903893935.1 uncultured Sphingomonadales bacterium | reverse complement strand
GCTCCGTCCCTTGGCGGCGCATCGCTAGTGTCGGCCTCGCCTTTCGGGCTTGGGCCTTTCGCTTGGCATCGCCACCGAAGGTTACCGCAGTTCAACGTAAGAGCCTGAAACAGGATCGCGCCGCCTCTATGCCGGACGTCGTCTGGCCCGTCAGCAGGCATCGTCCAGACTGATCCCGGCGCAACATCACTCGCCGGTTTCGACGTCATCTGAGCACTTTCGACACTTGAATGGCGGTTCACGGGTGTTCGCCTTCCTGTCTCCCACCTGACGCTTTTGAAGCGCCTTTTCCGTAACGCTCACGACCCGGACTTTTGATCCGCGCCGCTTACGGTGGTTTGCCACCCGCTCCTGCAAGCCGATGGCGAGGGACCTACCCTCATCTCTCACGCCGCTTGCTGCGGCACACTGATGTCGACGCACCAGACCTGATTGGGCCGCTCGACCCGAAGCCCTCGCAGCAAATAGGGGTAGGTCTTGTGCCCCTTCGCCGGCTTGCTGGTGTTGGGTTTCTGATAGATCGGCATCAGGCCCATCAAGCGCATCAGTCGACGGATGCGCTTCACGTTCACCGGAAAGCCTTCGTTCCGCAAATGCCAGGTCATCTGCTGGACGCCATAAAACGGCGTCTCCAGAAACTGTTTATCGATCCGCAGCATCAGCGCGAGGTTCGTCTCGGTCTCGCCCTGCTGTTCGTAATAGAACGATGACCGCGAGATCGACAGCAGACGACACTGCATGCCGATCGTCAGCGCCGGATGGTCTGGCTCGATCATGGCGCGCCTCACTTCCCGGTCCAGGGCTTGAGCTTTTTGGACAAAAAATCATTGGCGACGGCCAGCTGTCCGATCTTGGCGTGCAAGTCCCGGACGGCCCCTTCATCAATCTCGGGCGTCTTCTTGCCGCCGCGTTCGAAAATATCCTGCGCTCCTTCGAGCAGCGCCTTTTTCCATTGGTGGATCATGGTCGGATGCACGCCATAAGCTGTCGCCAGCTCGGCTGCGGTCTTCTCGCCCTTCAAGGCCTCCAGCGCGACGCGCGCCTTGAATGCGGCGTCATGATTCCTGCGCTTCGACGTGGCTGATCTCCTCGTTTTTGGAGACCAGCAGACATCAGATCGTAGCTTCCGTCAGCGTCCGATTTTCGGGGAGTAGCTCAGCTTTGATATGCATTCTGTTCAAAACGACCGCGGCGGTTGGAGGCCATGAGCAGGTTCTGCGCAGCCATTCTCTCGACGCCGGCGCCGGTTGGGTCAATCTCGCATTGCAGACCTGCCTGAATGGCTGGAGCGCCCATGCGCTCGGCGGGCCGAATGATCAAAAGCGCGGCAGGTCCTCGGCGTTAGGAAGCGTCCGCAAATTATCCCTGTGGATTTGTTCGTGGAACGATGGAGTAATTCCAATCGCCATGGAACTCATCGCGCATGATGTTCAAGTCCGCCATTTCGGCATCGGAGACCTTCACGCCGACGGGATATGCCGCTTCATCGAGCGCACAACGGACGGTCAGCCCTTTCGATGAGGTCGTGGCGCCGATCAGTTCGACGATGGTGCAATAGTCGATGAGAGGTCTTCCACGCCAGTTCCGGGTGATGAACGAGAACAGGCGGTGCTCGATCTTGTTCCACTTGCTTGTGCCGGGCGGGAAGTGGCGCACGACGATTTCCAGCCCCGTCTCGTCGGCGAGCTTCTGCAATTCGAGCTTCCAGAGACGAACGCGCGAACCGTTGCTGGCGCCGCCATCGGCCGTGATGGTCAGCGTCGTGGCGTTCGGAAAGCGAGCGCCGCCGTCATTTTCCCACCATGACCGGATGGCGTTGACGGCGAAGGCGGACGTGTCGTGGTCGATACCGACGCTCACCCATCCGCTGTCGTTGGCGATGTCGTAAACGCCGTAGGGCGAAGCCCGCCCGAGCGCCGGATCGATGAAGTCGTGGACCCGAACGCATTCCGGGTCGCCCGCCGGGCGGTATTCCCGTCCGAAGTTCTTGAAATCCCCAACAAGTTCCTTTTTCTTCGTATCGACGGAAATGGCCGGCTGCCCGTCGCAGAGCGCCTTCTCGACCGTCTCGGCGATGTGCTGGAATTGCGCGTCGCGGTCTGGGTGGCTCGATCCTTCGAGGGTCTTTCGGTTGGCCTGGAGGGAATAACCCAGATCGTGCAGCAGGTTGGACACAACGGTCTTGCCCACCTTGTGGCCCATCTCGCCCAGAGCGGCGGCTAGCTTGCGCAGGCTTTTGGTCGTCCATCTGAGCGGCGACATCGGGTCGCCGCGCGTTTGCGGATCGACGAGAGATTCAAGGTCGGCCAAAAGCGTCGGCTGCTTTGCCGTCGCCGAAGGGCGTCCGGCGCCTTCACGCCGCACGCAACCTGGAGCCGCATCGGCAACCTGACCGCGTATCTCGCGCAGTCCGTAGCCGATCGTGCTGCGCGCGATCCCCGTCGCCCGGCTGACCGCGGCGATGCCGCCGCGCCCGGCGGCGAGCGCCTCGGCGGCGGCAAAGCGCCGACGCCCGCGTTCGTCCAGCAGGGGCGAAAGGGCGGCAAAGCGCATCTTGATCGCGGACGAATCGATCATCCATCGATTCTACAAAGCTTTCAGAACCGAGGGAATCCCTCACAGCCCCACGAAGCATCCGGCCGATTCAGAAATTTGCGGACGCTTCCTTAGCGAAGGACCGGCGCTTATCGCAGACCGGACGATGCCCGTATGGGAGGACCGGGCGGAGCCGGGAATTCGCCATTGGAAAGGTGTACTCGTCGCGTATGAACCGCCCCGGGTTTGCCGGAGGCTCCAACTTCCAAATAAGATGGAGCCGTCATGAGCAATCCGACCAATAAATTTTTACCCGAGGTTCGCGCCCCCGCGGTGCGGATGGTTCTGGATCACGAGGGCGATCACGC
>CAITOD010000558.1 GCA_903893935.1 uncultured Sphingomonadales bacterium | reverse complement strand
GCCGATTTCATCCAGGAAAGCCTGCCCGAAATCGAAGCGCTGAAGCAGCGCGTGCTGCGCGAGATCGAGGCGGCGGCGCGGCCCGACACGGTGATCGGCTCGTCAACATCGGGCCTGCTGCCGACACGGCTGCAGGCAGGCATGGCGCATCCCGAACGGTTCGTGGTCGGCCACCCGTTCAACCCGGTCTATCTGCTGCCGCTGGTCGAAGTGTGCGGCGGCAATGCCACCACGCAGGCGACCAGGGATATTGCCACCGCGCTTTACACCGCGTGCGGCATGCAGCCGCTGCAAGTGCGCGTGGAAATCGACGGCTTCATCGCCGATCGCCTGCTCGAAGCGCTGTGGCGCGAGGCGCTGTGGCTGGTCAACGACGGGGTCGCCACCACGGCCGAAATCGACGATGCGATCCGCTATGGCGCCGGGCTGCGCTGGTCGTTCATGGGCACGTTCCTGACGTATCGGCTGGCGGGCGGCGAAGCCGGCATGCGGCATTTCCTCGCGCAATTCGGCCCCGCGCTCAAATTGCCGTGGACCAAGCTGGTCGCTTGCGAACTGACCGACGAACTGACCGATCGTGTCGCCGCGCAATCGGACGCGCAGGCGGGCGGGATCGGCTTGCGCGAGTATGAGCGCAAGCGCGACGATTGCCTGGTCGATGTGATGACCGCGCTCAAAGCCAACGATTTTGCGTCGGGCGCCACGCTCAAGGCGCATGCCGAACGGCTGGCCGCGCGTCAGGCTGCGCCCGAAACGGGCCCGCTGCCGGGCCTCGCCACGCATGTCGATGCGGCCTGGATCGATTACAACGGCCACATGACCGAATGGGCCTATCTCAAAGTGTTTGGCGATACGACCGACGTGCTGCTGGCGCAGATCGGCGCCGGCGCGGACTATGTCGCGGGCGGCCATTCGTTCTACACCGTCGAAAGCCACTTGCGCCATCTCGGGCAAGCGCGGCTGGGCGAAGCTTTGCGCGTGACCACGCAAGTGCTCGGCGCCGATGCCAAGCGGATGCATATCTTTCACCAGATGACCGGCGCCGATGGCAGCGTGATTGCCACCGCCGAACACATGCTGGTGCATGTCGATGCCGCCGCCGAGCGCAGCGCGCCAATGCTGCCCGCCGTGGCCGATGCGGTCGCTGCACTGGCGCAGCAACACGCCGCGCTGCCGCGCCCGGACGCGGCAGGGCGCAGCATCGGCTTGCCCAAAGCCTGACGCACCCGCCTCGGGCATCGTCGCCCCGGATCAGGTCCGGGGTGACGAAGGGGTTGAAGTTGGCGCATGGCATTGCTGCGCAGCACGGGCCGGCCGGTCGGTTTGCCCAAATTACCCGTTCCATCCGGGCAAGTTCCTGATATTCCCGCAACCAAGTCCACGCATCGGACGACGGGTCAAGAGGACAAGCACAATGGATAAAAACGCCGCAGGCGCCGCGCAAGCCGCGCCGTCAGGTTTTCTCGATCGCGCGCACTCGGTGGCGCCTGCGGGGTTCAATCGCTGGCTGGTACCGCCTTGCGCGCTGGCCATCCATCTCAGCATCGGCATGGCTTATGGCTTTTCGGTGTTCTGGCTGCCGCTGTCGCGCGCGCTGGGCGTTGCCAAGCCGATCGAATGCAAAGGCATGACGCTGGTTCAGGCGATCACCACCACCACGTGCGACTGGCGCGTCAGCGATCTGGTGTGGACATATTCGATTTTCTTTGTCGTGCTGGGCGCGGCAGCCGCAATCTGGGGCGGCTGGCTTGAACGCGTCGGCCCGCGCAAGGCCGGCACTGTCGCGGCGTTTTGCTGGGCCGGCGGGATCGCGATTGGCGCGCTGGGCGTGGCCTGGCACCAGTTGTGGCTGCTGTGGCTGGGCACCGGGCTGATTGGCGGGATCGGGCTCGGCATCGGCTATATCACCCCGGTTTCGACGCTGATCAAATGGTTCCCCGACCGGCGCGGGCTGGCCACCGGCATGGCCATCATGGGCTTTGGCGGCGGTGCGATGATCGGCAGCCCGCTGGCCGACCAGTTGATGAAGCACTTCGCCACATCGCAGGGTGTGGGCGTGTGGCCGACGTTCCTGGTGCTGGCGCTGGTCTATTTCGCCGCCATGCTGGCGGGCGCGCTCGGGTTCCGGGTGCCGCGCGAAGATTGGCAGCCGGCGGGCTGGACCGCACCGGCCACCACCACCAACATGTTCTCGGGCAGCGGCGGCTATGTCCATCTCGATGATGCGCACAAGACCATGCAGTTCTGGCTGATCTGGGCGGTGCTGCTGCTCAATGTCTCGGCGTCGATCGGCATTATCGGGGTTGCCTCGCCGATGCTGCAGGAAGTGTTCGCCGGACGGCTTGTCGGTCAGCCGACGATCGGTTTTGCAGCACTCGATGCGACGCAGAAGGCCGCGATCGCCGCAATCGGCGCGGGCTTTGTCGGGGTGATCAGCCTGTTCAACATCGCCGGACGGTTTTTCTGGGCGACGTCGTCCGACCGGCTCGGCCGCAAGCCGACTTATGCGATCATGACCGCGCTCGGCGCGCTGCTCTATGGCCTGGTTGCGCCCGCGCTGATCGGCGGTTCGGTCGGGCTGTTCATCCTCACGTTCTGCCTGTGTGCGTCGATGTATGGCGGGGGCTTTGCGACGGTGCCGGCCTATCTCGCCGATGTGTTCGGCACCCGCTTTGTCGGTGCAATCCACGGCCGCCTGCTGACCGCGTGGTCGACCGCCGGCGTGCTCGGGCCGTTGATCGTGACGACGCTGCGCGACCATGCGCTGGCGGCCAAAGTGCCGGCCGCGCAAGTCTACCCGCCGATCTACTGGGCATTGGGCGGCCTGCTGGTGCTGGCGTTCGTGATCAACCTGCTGATCCGGCCGGTCGATCCTGCGCTCCACCGTTATCCGGAAGAAACCGCGCTGGAATATGGCGCCGATGCGGTGACCGGCGATATCCCGCCGATGCATCCGGCACCGGCTGGGCTCACCCCGGCGGTGGCGCTTGCCTGGTTGCTGGTGCTGCTGCCGATCGGCTGGGGCGTGTGGCAGACCGCAGCCAAAGCGGCGGTCCTGCTGCGCTGAGCATGGAGCGCCATGCCCGG
>CAITOD010000557.1 GCA_903893935.1 uncultured Sphingomonadales bacterium | reverse complement strand
TGCTCAGAAAAATTGGAGAGCGAACTGTAAACGGCCTTTGGGACCTGATCGGCAGGCTCGTCGATATCTTCCAGCCAGACGAATGCGCCAACTATTTCAGTTCATGCGGTTATGAACCAGATTGATCGAAAAACGCTCTAAATCATTTCTTTGGGGAATGGATGTGAACGATCTAGAAATGCTCATTTCTGGTACAGCTTCGGCCTGTGAGCTGGAGTCTGCCGATGGCCAGGTTTCAATTGGTGGTTCTATTGAGCATGTTGTGGAAAAAGCTGTCCCATTGCTACGTGCATTTATTGCTGGAGGGCAAAATTGCTCCATCGTTTCGTACGTATCGTTGGGCTTGAGGCGGACGGATGCACTGAAAGCAACAGGCGCTATATGCAAGGTTGATCTTGCAGGCGCCTACCGTAGGCGGAATGCCCAAGTTGCCAGTAAGCGATGGCAAATGCCTGGAGACGCAGTGCCAGAGGACGCGGCCCCAATTTATATTTCGTGGGAAGACTATTTATCGCGGACCACTCGCTCAGATCGTATGAAGCGCTGCAATGCGGCCTCGAAAAAGGCCAACCGAAAAAGATTGCTCTCCCATGAGCCAGTAGAGCGGGTAACAGGTCAAATCGTGTGGGGAATAATCGAGGCTGCGCGAGGTCATTGTACCTATTGCGGCTCGCTGGCCGTCGAGGGGAGGCCGTCAAAATTAAACGGCGCGCCAGTCGCGTGGGCTCAAATTGGCAGGCGCATAGGTAGTTTGGAGCATTCCAAGGCGCGATCGCAGGGCGGCGACAATTTAATCGAGAATCTGGCGTGGTCCTGTCTTTGGTGCAACACATGGCCAAGCGAGCGACGGCTGGGCGCCTTGGACCATGGCGGATATCATCCGGATCAATTCGGCCTATGACAGGAACGCAAGTTGTCCGGCGCCTCTCTGCACTGTCCGCCTGCTAGCGTTCGGCACAACGGGAAGTCTGGATACGAGTTAAGTCAACCCAAGCGGTATTCGATCGTACGATCATTTATAATAACGCCTGAAGTTGATTGGCGGTCAGCCAGTCGATAAACAGCTTTACCGGCAACCGTTCGACTGCCGACCGGCGACAAATCAGGCCCCACGCGCCCGGGCACACCACGCTGTGGTCAACCGGGCGCACCAGCCGCCCTTCGGCGAGATCGTTGTCGGCAAACGGCCCGTTGACCAGCGCCACGCCGCGCCCGGCGAGCGCCATTTCGAGCGCCACCGCCAGCGTATCGACCATCAGATAAGGCGCGCCCGGCGCGAACGCCACGCCGGCGGCCGCGAACCATTTGGCCCAGTTGTGTTCCTCGGTGTAATTGGCCACCAGCGGCTGGTGCGCGAGCGCTTCGGCATCGAGCGTGCCGCCCGCGCGTTCGAGAAACGCCGGGCTGCACACCGGGTCGAGCGTATAGGCAAACAACGGCACCCAGTGATAGCGTTCGGGATCGGGGGTTTCGGCGCAATAGATCAGCCCGATATCGGCGTGCGCCTCGTCAAAGGTCCAGTCGACCGCGCATGTCGTCAGGGACAGCGTGATGCCCGGATGGTCCTGCAAAAACAAC
>CAITOD010000556.1 GCA_903893935.1 uncultured Sphingomonadales bacterium | reverse complement strand
GACTTTGCCGGTCTTGCGATCGACCCGCTGCAGCTGCACCGTGCGGCCGACGACCGCATGCATCAGCGTCGATGGCGACAGCAGTGCATCGTCGCGATTCTTTTCGATCACGCCACCCGGCAGCCCGGAAATCAGCGCGCTTTGTGCGACAATGCCATCGGCGACGCCTTCGAACGCCAGCCGGGCCTCGCCCGGCGGCAGATCGACTTCGCGCGTTTCGGTGATCATCGCAAACCCGCGCAAGGCACCCAGCGCCAGCGCTCCGCCATTGCGGCCGGGAGCGCGATAGATCGTTACCGAACGGTCAGACGGCGCGGAAGCAATCACCACGCGCATGTCTTGCGCCGCCGATTGCGGCGCCCCCAGCGCGATCGCCATCACCGCCGCCAGCCAGCGCATCGCGGCTTACCAGCGCGATTCGAACGTGGCGGTCAGATCGACAGTGCCATTGGCGGGAACCGCGACTTGCCATTCGGCGGTATCGGCGTCGGGGCGCGTGCCTTTCTGGCTTTCCTGCGCCACACGCACATCGCCCCACAACCCGCCCTGCACCAGCCGCACCGTGACCGGCTTTGGCAGCGCATTGGTCAAAGTATAGCGCATGGCAGTGCGCCAGCGCGTGTCGCTCAGCCGGGTGCGGCCTTCGAGCACCGGTTTGACTTTGACATCGAACGCATCGCCGGTGGCAATCGACAGCCGCGACCCCATCGGCGTGTGCGCGATGGCGTGCTCCCCGATGAACTGCGCCTGGCCTTTGGCATCGCGCAGATAGAACCGCACGATGCCCGCGGGCAGCTGGTCGCCCAGCCCGGCTTTGCTGCCGGTCGAGAACTGGTAGACCGTGGCAGCACTCAGCGGCTGCTCGCTCGTCTGCAACCAGCCCAGCCGCATTTCATAACCATGCGAGGCGGGCGCGCCATGCACATCGAGGAAGCTGACTTGCTTGGTCTGCAAGTTGGCAATTGTGGTGCGCTCGGCGAGCGGGTAGAGATAGTAATCGCCGAGGCGCTGCCGCGTGCCGCTTTCGGTGCCCGCCTGCGCCATGGTGTCTTCGCCATCGGGTGCCGATGGCGCAAACCCGCGATAGCCCTGCCCGATCAGGCGCGGATTGCCCGCGACCAGCGTGGTCGCGGCGTTGCGATAGGTCGTTCCCGAATTGTTGGTGAGCGTTACCCAGCCCTGGACATCGATCGCGCCTTTGGCTTCATCGAACAACGCGACATAATCGGCTCGCCAGCCCAGCCCGGGCGTCAAATAGCGCAACGTCGCAGCCCGGCTGCCTGCGCCCGCTTCGACAGTGACCGACAGCGTCGGATCGGCGCGCATGTTTTCGGGCACATGATCGAAAATCACCCGCACCGGCAACCCGTCGTCGCGCAAGACTTCGATGCGGCTGCCGATCTGCAGCACCACGCCCCCGTTGGCCGCGAGTATTTTGGCGGTTTCGCGCGTCTCGGCGCCATTGGCCAGGTTGGTGCGGACGAGCGTCACGGTCTCGCCCACCGCATTTTCCATGATCTTGGCCGGGCTCAGCAGGTCATAATCGAAATTCTGTTCGATCACCGTCAGGTCATTGGCGGCGAGGGCTGCGGTTTCGGGCCGGATCTGCGCCGAGACATTGCGGAATTCGATTTTCTGACGCCCGCCGGCAAACGCGATCGTGCGAACATCCTGCACCAGCGCCTGGTTGTCGGCATAGATCGTCACCGCAAGATCGCCCTGCCCCTCGGCGGGCGCAGCGAGTGCTGCGCCCGATGCAAGCAACAGCGTCAGCGCCGCACCGAGCGCCATCGATCGCACTGGATGGGTCATGCCGCAGGTCTCCTCGCCGGACGCTTTCGCCGTTGGCGGGCAGACTTGCAGGCAGATTGCATTCGGGCAAATCGTTGTGCGGCCATGCGCCCCGTGCCCGGGACCGGCCGAGCCCACCTGTTCGGGCGCTCGCGATCGGCCGAACACGCGCACAACTGTGGATAAATGATCCGATTTGGCGATGATTGAAGAACCACGGCGCTTGCCGGTGCAAGCGCAGCGCTGCCACGACAGGTCGTTGATGATGCACGGCACAAATCCAGATTACCAAGTCCAAAGCGCAGTTTGAGCAAATTGCACCGTCGCATCTGCGCGCATGCACACATGCGAAGTTGCACCAGGATGGCGGCTTTGGCGGTGCTTGCACAGGCAAGACACTGTCCCGCAACGGGATTGCTAGCCAGTAGTTGTGGCGTTAACCATGGCTTGATCGGCGTGTGGCGCAGACACGGCAGCACGACCAGCAAGACGGCAACGGTTGCGATCAGTCCAGTCAACCGAACAACGCCGCCGGAGTCGCTAAAAGGATGCACCCGTAACACGGTGTATCGCAATTCGGGGATGCAAGATGGAAAAGCGTATCTGGAGCGATTCAACGCTCGATCATGGCGTCGACGCTTTTGACGATGGCCAGCACAACGCCGCGCGCGGCTTATTGGTCGGTCTGGCGATCAGCCAGGTGTTCTGGCTGACTTTGGCCCTTTTTCTGTTCTGGAAGCACTGAGCTTCACACCAGGAGACGCACCACCGACCCGATCGCCAGCCACATTGCACCCGAAGCAGCCAGCGGAAACATGATCCGGATCCAGCCGGGATAGAGACCAACCTCGGCCGCACCTTGCGCAAGCGCGTCGATCTGGTGCTGCAAGCCGTGAACCGGCGAGGCGACAAACGGCTCGTCACCCGATGCCAGCCGCAGCAAAGCCTGGCCGTCATCGTGCGGTTCGGGATCGAAATGAAATTTGTGCAGTCGCATGGCCTCACCTTCGAGTGCCAGCTTAAACCCGATTGGTTTACGATTGTTCACCGCCTTGCATAAGGAATGCTGCGGACTACCCCCGCGCGACACGGTCGAGCGGTTCGCCGTCGATCGGGTAACCGGCATCATCGGGGATCAGCAGCCAGGGTACGCCGTCGCGCTGTTCGGTCCATGGTGAAATCGTGCG
>CAITOD010000555.1 GCA_903893935.1 uncultured Sphingomonadales bacterium | reverse complement strand
TCGGTGCTGATGCTGATCGCGATGTTCTGGATGGTGAACGAGGCGGGCACCACCGATATCCCGACGCTGATGCAATACGATTTCCCGGTGCACGCGCAGACCTGGCTTTTCCTTGCGTTTTTTGCGAGCTTTGCGGTCAAGATGCCGATGTGGCCGGTGCACACCTGGCTGCCCGATGCGCACGTGCAGGCACCGACCGCAGGCTCGGTGATCCTCGCCGGCGTGCTGCTCAAAATGGGCGGCTATGGCTTCATCCGCTTTTCGCTGCCGATGTTCCCGGCAGCGTCGGCGCATTTCGCGCCGCTGGTGTGGGGGCTGTCGATCGCGGCCGTGGTGATCACTTCGCTGATCGCGCTGGTGCAGAACGACATGAAAAAGCTGATCGCCTATTCGTCGGTCGCGCATATGGCGATCGTGACGGTCGGGCTGTTCGCGTTCAACCGCCAGGGGCTCGAAGGTTCGATGGTGGTCATGCTCAGCCACGGGATCGTCTCGGGCGCGCTGTTCCTTGCCGTCGGCGTGATCTACGACCGGCTGCACACGCGCGAAATCGCGCGCTATGGCGGGCTTGCCATCAACATGCCCTATTATGCGCTGTTTTTCCTGCTGTTCACGATGGCCTCGATCGGGCTGCCCGGCACCAGCGGGTTTGTCGGCGAATTCCTGTCGCTGATCGGCATCTACCGCGAATCGAGCCTGATCGCGCTGATTTCGACCACCGGGATCATCCTGGGCGCGGCCTATATGCTCTATCTCTATCGCCGCGTGGCGTTTGGCGACCAGAAGCACGCCGATGCCGCAGCGATGCGCGATCTCGATACCCGCGAATGGGCGATGATGGTGCCGCTCGGACTGGTCGTGCTGTGGATGGGGATTTACCCCGAATCGTTCATGGCGCCGATGCGCAAGGATATCGGTGCGCTGGAGGCGCGGGTGGCGATTGCCCGGCCCAAAGGGGATGCTGACGTGAAGACCGGGGGGCAAATGCCCGCAGCCGCTGCGGCGGCGCTCGGCTCGGCGCAGTTGAAGGGGGTGAAGTAATGGATTTCATCCAGTCACTGGTCGCGGTTTCGAGCGAAGAACTGATCAGCATCGCAGCGCTGGTGCTGCTGCTGGCTGCTGCCTGGGGCGGCGACCGCGCCGCGCGCGCGATTTCGATTGCGGCGTTTGCCGTGCTGGTGGGCGCTGCGGCGCTCGCCATACCCGCGCTGTGCAGCGGGGCAGGCGGGGCTGCGACGCAGGGCTTTGGCGGGCATCTCAAGCTCGATGCCTTTGCCGCCTTTGCCAAACTGCTGATCTATATCGGCTCGGGGGTCACGCTGATCATCGCACCGGCCTATTTCGAGCGCTTCAAGGCGATGCGCGCGGAATTTCCGCTGCTGGTCTTGCTCGCGGCGCTGGGCATGGGGATCATGGTTTCGGCCAACGATCTGCTGACGCTCTACATCGGCCTCGAACTCAACAGCCTTGCGGCTTATGTGCTCGCCGCGTTCCTGCGCGCCGACGGGCGCTCGGCCGAAGCCGGGTTGAAATACTTTGTGCTCGGCTCGCTCGCTTCGGGCATTCTGCTCTATGGCATCAGCCTGACGTATGGCTTTACCGGCACGACATCGTTCGACGGCATCCGGGTGGCGCTGGGCAGCGGCCCGCTGTCGATTGGTGCGACGTTCGGGCTGGTGTTTGTGCTCGCCGGGCTGGCGTTCAAAGTGAGCGCGGCGCCGTTCCACATGTGGACGCCCGATGTCTATGAAGGCGCGCCCGCGCCGGTGACCACGTTCTTTGCCACCGCGCCCAAAGCGGCAGCGCTCGCATTGCTGATGCGCGTCAGCCTCGATGCATTTGGCGGGCAGCCGGGTGCGTGGCAGCAGATCGTGATCTTTGCCGCGCTGATGTCGATCCTGTGGGGCGCGTTCGGCGCGATCGGGCAGGACAATATCAAGCGGCTGCTGGCTTATTCGTCTATCAACAATGTCGGCTTCATGCTGATCGGGCTCGCTGCGGGAACGCCGTCGGGTG
>CAITOD010000554.1 GCA_903893935.1 uncultured Sphingomonadales bacterium | reverse complement strand
GATCGAAGGGGCGTTCCTGCAAGGGCAGGGCTGGCTGACCACCGAAGACCTGGTGTTCGACGACCGGGGCCGCTTGCTGACGCATTCGCCGGCGACGTACAAAATTCCCACCGCATCCGACCGCGCGCGCCGCTTCACCATCACGCTGTGGGACGGCGACAATGTCAAACCGACGATCCATCGGTCAAAGGCAGTGGGCGAACCGCCGTTCATGCTGGCCAATTCGGTGTTCATGGCGCTGATCCAGGCGATCGCGGCAACCGCGCCCGACACGCGCGCGATCCCGCCGCTCGATGCGCCAGCCACGCCCGAACGGATATTGCGCGCGATTGCGCAGCACCGCGCGGCATGACCGAATGGCTGGCTGCCTTGCGCGATCGGGCCGGCGCGGTGCCGCTTGCCATGATCAGCGTGCTGGCGTGCGAGGGTTCGGCCCCGCGCGGAGCGGGCACGCGCATGCTGGTCACCGCCGAAAGCCAGATCGGCACGATCGGCGGCGGGCATCTCGAATACCGCGCGGTCGAACAGGCGCGCGCCGCGCTCGCACATGATGCCGGCACCTGGCGGGTGCAGGACTATCCGCTGGGGCCGCTGCTCGGCCAGTGCTGCGGCGGACGGGTCAGGCTGCTGATCGAACATCTGGATCCGCAGGCGCTCGACTGGCTGGCGGATGCGCGCGAAGACCTGGTGCTGGTAACCAGGCTGGCTGAACAGGGCATCGAGCGCCGGCTGTCGGCAGATGCGACCCCGGCCCCCGTCCCCGCACGCGGGCCCTTGCCGGGTGTGGGGGCGCTGTTTGTCGAACGGCTGGGACGGTATCGCCGCCCGCTCTATCTGTTCGGCGCGGGCCATGTCGGGCAAGCCATTGCAAACCACGCGACCAATTTGCCGTTCCGGCTGGCGTGGTTCGATCCGCGCCCCGAATTCTCCGCCCACCAAGGCGTGACCACGGTCGCGGCCGACGATCTGCCCGATTGCGTGGCCGACGCGCCCGACGATGCGGCGCTGGTGATCCTCACCCACGATCACGCGCTCGATTATCGGCTCGCTTTGGCCGCCGTGCAGCGGCAGCCCATCGCCTTTGTCGGCCTGATCGGCTCGCAAACCAAGCGCGCGCGGTTCATGGCGCGGCTGGCGCGCGATGGCGTGGCGCGGCACGACGCCGACCGGCTGGTCTGCCCGATCGGGCTGCCCGGCGTGCCCGGCAAGGAGCCCGACGTGATCGCGATTGCGACGCTGGCACAACTGCTCGGGCTGGGCGCATGAGCTTGCGCGCCTTTCGCGGCGAAATGCTCGTCGTCGCGCGCGATCCGCGCGACGACCCCGATGCGGTGCAGTACCAGGCCGATGGGCTGCTGGTTGTCGAACAGGGGCTGGTTGTCGCGCGCGGCGCCTATGCCGATCTCGCCGCGCGCCATGCCACAGTGCCGACCGTTGCCCTGCCCGGGCTGATCGTCCCCGGCTTTGTCGATGCGCATGTGCATTATCCGCAGATGGACCGGATTGCCGCGCATGGCGAACAGCTGCTCGACTGGCTCGAGCGGCATATCTTTCCGGCCGAACAGGCCTTTGCCAGCCGCGCGCATGCCGACCAGGTCGCGGGCGCGTTTCTCGACGAATTGCTGCGCAACGGCACGACCAGCGCGCTGGTGTTCGCAACCGTCCACGACCATTCGGTCGATGCGCTGTTCGAAGCGGCACTCACGCGGCAGATGCGGATCATTTCGGGCAAAGTGCTGATGGACCTGGGCCCCGCCGGGCTTGCCGACACGCCGGCATCCGCGCGATCCGACACCGAAGCGCTGATTGCCCGCTGGCGCGGACGCGGACGGCTGGGCTATGCCGTCACACCGCGCTTTGCGCTGACGTCGTCGGACGCGCAGCTTGAAAGCGCGGGGCACCTGCTCGCCGCGCATGGCGACGTCTTGCTGCACACGCACCTTGCCGAAAACCGGCGCGAAATCGATGCGGTGGGCGAACGCTTTCCCGAAGCCGCCGACTATCTCGATGTCTACGACCGGTTCGGCCTCGTCGGCGCGCGCTCGGTGTTTGCCCACGGGGTGCATCTGCCCGACCGGTCGTGCGCGCGGCTGGCGCAAAGCGGCGCGGGCATCGCGGTGTGCCCCAGCTCCAACCTGTTTCTGGGATCGGGCTTTTTCGATTTCGGCCAGGCCGAGGCGTTTGGTCTGCGCACCGGGCTCGGCACCGATGTCGGCGCGGGCACCACGTTTTCGATGCTCCGCACCGCAGGGCTTGCCTATCAGGCGGCGCAAGCGCGGGGGCATCGCCTCGATCCGTTCCGCGCGCTTTACCTTGCGACCGCAGGCAGTGCCGCGCTGCTCCATATCGCCGACCGGGTGGGCGCTCTGGAGCCGGGGCAAGAAGCCGATTTCGCCGTGCTCGATGATCGCGCGACGCCTTTGCTCGCGCGCCGCACCGCCGGCGCCAGCCTGGTCGACCGCCTGTTCGCGCTGCAAATTCTGGGCGACGACCGCACGATTGCGGCGACTTATGTCATGGGCGAGCGCGCCTGGAGCAGGACTTGATGCCCGATCAATCGGCCCCGGCACCGCCTGTCATCATGCCCAGCTGACCAAAATCGCCGATCAGTTCGCGTTGGACAATATCGGCCGCGTATGAGGTGGGGCGCGATGTCGCCGCGCACAACGCCAGCGTCATCGGGCGCAGGATCGGGTCCGAAATCGGTGTGAACGCCAGCAGCCCTGCCCTGACTTCGGCCATCACATCGAGCGAGGTCAAGACACCAATACCGATGCCTTCCAGCACCAGCGAGGCAATCATCTGGATGCTGTCGGAAGCGACTTTCTTGTCGAGCATGATCTGGCTGGTGGCTTCGAGCACCGCGACTTGCTCGTGGACCGCAAGCGGCTTGGCCGGGATGATCATCGGCGAGCCCGCGCAAGCCGAAAAGCGGGCTTGCCCCATCTTTGCCAGCGGGTGATCGGGCAGCGTGACAAACCCGAGCGCAACCTGGGTAAAGGCGCGCACGGTCAGGTCGCGGATCGAGCGCGGTTCGAAGAACACGCCGAAATCAACCTCTCCATTGGCAATCACGCGGTGGATCGCATTGCTTTCGAGCACGCGCACGCTGATGGTTATGCCGGGATAGTGCGCCTGGATCGCGCTGATCGCGCGCGGGATATAGCCTTTGGTGAGCGCGTCGATAATCGCAATATCGACATTGCCGCGCTTCAGTCCGCGCAAGTCCTCGATCTGGCCGCGCACATCGGCCATGGCTTTTTGCCAGCGCCCGCCCGCCGCCATCATGATCTCGCCCGCCGCGGTCAGCCGCAAACCGGTCGGCAGGCGTTCGAACAAGGGCATGCCAAGCTCGGCTTCGACATTGAGGATTTGCCGGTCGATGGCCGAGGCGGAGACATGCAGCTCTTCTGCCGCCTTGCGGATTGAACCGAGCCTGCCGACCGCCGTGAAATAGCGCAGGAAGCGAGAAAATGCCGGCATCTGGTACTTTCTCGACCCCGCTACAATTTTTGCAACACTGCGTCGGATTCATTGCGTTTGCCCGCATTATGTCAAGCCCATAGTCCCTGCATGTATCAAATCGTGCGGCGGGTTCCGCGGTGCACTGCGCTTGGAGGGGCGCAAGGCACCGGCATCGGGTTGGGCGGAGCCAGACGCATTGCAAATTTTCGATCAAGGGGGGTCAATCGTGCTTCAAGTTCAATCCGTCGAGACGCTTGGCGACACTGTGTCGCGTATGTTCAGGTTCCGCACTCTGCTCGCAGCGGGCCTGTTGTCCTGCACCGTCATGACCGCTCCGGCGATGGCCCAGTCCTCCCCGCCCGCACCTGCAGCACCGGCAACCATCGCCAAGCCGGAAGAAGCGATTGTCATCACAGGCTCGCTGGGCGCGTTGCCCGTCAAGGGCGTCGGCTCGATTTTCGGCTTTGACAAGACGCTGGTCGACACACCCCGTTCGGCCTCGACCATTTCGAAGGAACAGCTGGACCGGTTCGGCATCACCCAGATCTACGATCTGGTTTCCCAGACACCGGGCACGTTCACCAGTTCGTTCTTCGGTACCGGTGGCGCGCTCGATATTCGCGGCGCACCCAGCGACGTCTATTATCGCGGCATGCTCCGCCTCGACAATCCCGGCAACTACGCAACGCCGATCGGCGCGGCCGATCGCATCGACATCGTGCGCGGCCCCGCCAGCGTGATCTACGGCCCGTCGAAGATCGGCGGCTACATGAACTTCGTGCCCAAGACCGCGCGTGCCGCCAACGGCGAATATGCCGCCGAAGCCAAAGGCGACATGGAAGTCGATCTGGGCAGCTGGGGGCGGAAAATCCTCAAGGGCAGCGTGACCGGCCCGGGCAAGATCGGTGACCACGCGTTCGGCTACAGCATTTACGGCGAAATCGAGGATTCCGACAGCTATTACCGCTATGTCACAACCAAGAACGCGCTGTTTTCGGCGGCGTTCGATACCGATATCACCGATAGCCTGCGCACCGAATTCGGCGGCACCTACCAGAAATACGACGGCAAGCAGAACAGCGGCTGGAACCGTCTGACGCAAAACCTGATCGACACCGGCACCTATATCACCGGGCAAGCGCGCAACCTTGCGCAGCCGGGCGCGGGCAGCTTTACCCGTGCAGATGCCAATGCCGCCAACGGTGGCAATGGCCTGACCCAATACGGCAGTTTCGCCTGCGCGGGGGTCGACGGAACGTTCAATTTCACCCCGTTCAAGGACGGTATCAACGCCAGCTGCTACCAGGCGCCCAATTACACCGACATGAACCTGCTCAACCCCGGCCCAACGCATCTGAGCATGCGCGACACGTTGACCGGGCCCAATGACAAAAACAACAATGTCCAGAAGACGGCCTATTTCGATCTTATCTGGCAAGGCAAAGGTGATCTCGTTGCCAAAAACCAGTTGTTTTACGATGGCGGCAACAGCCTGAATGAAAATGCCTATGGATTTTCGCAGGCGTTTCAATCGTATGTCCTTGAAGACAAAATTGTCGTTTCCGACAGTTTCAAGACTTCCTTTGCAAAAATTTCGGTGCAGGCATCACCGTCGGTGCGCTACACCCACTTCCATTTTGCCGACGACTTTGGTGCGGAATACTGGAATCGCCCCGACATCAGCATCGATGATATCTATCAGCCTTACGACACGCGCCAGCTTTCGACCCAGTGCGATTGCAATTATTCGGACTATGTCATCGGGCACTACACCGATCTCGGCATTGCCGGTCTCGCCGATATCGATACCACGTTCGGCTTCGACCTGATTGCCGGTGTCCGTTACGACAGCGTCCACGCTGTATCGAATGCCCTTCTCGGGAAATATGGGCCGGGCGATATCGCCAACAATGTCGGCGCCGGCTATCCTTCGACAGGCACAGCCAGCGCATCGGGCACCGAAGGTGGTGTGTCCTGGAATACCAGCCTTTCCTACAAGGCACCGCTGGGCCTCGTTCCCTATATTACCGTCGCGCGCCAGACCACCGTGGTCGCGGGTGAAGGCTCCGAGCTTTATCTCGCCAATATCATCAGCGGCGCGGTGCTGGGCAAATCCAACCTGCTCGAAGGCGGTGTCAAAGGCAGTTGGCTCGGCGGCAAGCTTTATGCGGCCCTGTCGGTCTACAAGCAGAAGCGCACCCAGGCCGGCGCGGAAAGCGGCCTCACCAACCAGATCCTGCAGTCAAAGGGTGTCGAGGCGGAAATGCGGTGGTCCGTCGATCGCCACCTGCTGGTGACAAGTTCGTTCACGCATTTGCATGTGATCAATCTCGGCGCGCTGATTGCCGGGTCATATTTCAACTATTACGGCGCCGGCGATTTCCCCGGGATCAACCCGGCGCTGATCTTCGGCGGCTCGGAAATCGGGCTGATCAAGATCACCAGCGCCAATGCCGATCGCCCTGGCGAGCCCAAGAATGTCGGGTCGGCCACTGCGACATATGCGTTCGACAACGGGATCGCGTTCTCCGGCGATGTCAGCCACGTGGATTCGGTGTTTGCGAACTACACCCAGACGGTCAGGTTGCCG
>CAITOD010000553.1 GCA_903893935.1 uncultured Sphingomonadales bacterium | reverse complement strand
TCTGGATTGCCAGCGGCGTGCCCGCGCTGGTGCTGTTCACGATCGGCACGATTGCCGCCACGGTCGGCACCGCGTCGTGGCTGGTATGGACCGTCTCGATCCTGTTCGGGTTTGTCCCGGCGTTCAGCTATGCCGAGATTGCCGGGCTGTATCCGCACAAGTCGGGCGGGGCCTCGGTCTATGGCGCGGCGGCGTGGTTGCCCTATTCCAAATTCGTCGCGCCGATCTCGGTGTGGTGCAACTGGCTGGCGTGGTCACCGGTGCTGACGCTGGGCACGAGTCTTGGCGCGGGCTATATCATGGCCAGCCTGTTCGCGCCCGATGCCGCGATCAACACCTGGCATGTCACGCTGCTCGACCTGGGCTTCGTGCGGCAGGGGCTGACGCTGCGGGTCAATATCGTCTCGCTGATCGGCACCGCCTTCCTGTTCCTGACCTTTGCCCTGCAGCATCACGGCGCGGCGCGCGCGGCCTATGCGCAGAAGCTGCTGGGGATCGTCTGCCTCGCCCCGCTGATCCTGGTCGGGCTGGTGCCGCTGATCACCGGCGACCTGCCGCGCGACCACTTGTTTCCGCTGCTGCCAATGGTGCGCGATGCCGCCGGCGGGGTGCATTTCGGGCACTGGGATGCGTTCGGGCTGACGCTGCTGATGGGGGCGATGTTCGGCGCCGGCTGGTCGACTTACGGATTCGAGACGGCAGTGTGCTACACGCGCGAATTCCGCAATCCCGCGCGCGATACGCCGCGTGCGATCATTGCTTCGGGCCTGCTGTGCATTCTGATCTTTTCGCTGGTGCCGCTGGCGTTCCAGGGATCGCTCGGGCTGCAGGGCATGCTCACGCCCGGCATTTATGACGGATCGGGGGTGGCGCAGGCTTTGGCGGCAATCGTGGCAAAGGGCTTTGGCCTGGCGGTTTCGAGCCATGCCGGGGTTTTGGTGGTCAATCTGTTTATCGCGACGCTGATCCTGTCGCTGCTGCTGATCGTGATGACATCGATGATGGGCTCGTCGCGCACGCTCTATCAGGCGTCGGTCGATGGCTGGCTGCCGCGCTATCTGAGCCGGGTCAACAGCCACGGCGCACCGACCGCGGCGATGTGGACCGATCTTGCGTTCAATCTCGTGCTGCTGCTGGCTTCGGACTATTTCGCGGTGCTGATGATCAGCAATGTCTGCTACCTCGCGTTCAATTTCCTCAACTTGCAGGCCGGCTGGATCCACCGCATCGACCGGCCCGAGCGGGAACGGCCGTTCCGCGCGCCGACCTGGCTGCTGGCGCTCGGCTGCGCGTTCGGCTTTATCAACATGGCGTTCATGGGCGCGGGCGCCGACGTGTGGGGCGCGGGCACGTTGCGCAACGGGCTGATCGCGCTGCTGCTGATCCTGCCGGTCTTCGCGTTCCGCCACTATGTGCAGGACAAAGGCGTGTTCCCGCATGCGCTGGTCGATGACTATGCGCGCGATGCGCAAGGCCGGATGACACGACGCGCGGGTGTGCTGCCATGGGTGGCGCTGGGGGCTTGTGCGGGGGTGATTGTTGCTGCGCATCTGCTGGCACGGCTTGCCTGATCGGGTGACCGCCCTGCGGCGGGGCGATCCGGTGTCACATTAGGTGCACAACTGGCGTTGCAGATATGCAACAGTGGTTGACCAAACACGTGACCTGGCGTTGCTGCTCAACCCTTTTTTGCAAGACATACCATATAAATCAATAACTTGATAAAGCGACGAAGCGCAAATTGCGCCGGGAGCGGCGAATTGCACCTGTCGCTGCCTTGAAACAAAGCCGGATCGAAGCTACCAAAATGTCGCAATGCGGATACGCATGGCAACGTCATCATGGCGATGACGAGAACCAGGGAGGCC
>CAITOD010000552.1 GCA_903893935.1 uncultured Sphingomonadales bacterium | reverse complement strand
CGCAACGCCAAGCAGGTTCCACGATATTGAACGCATTGTTCCTGTTCTCCCAAGGCAACCCCCCGAATTCGTTCGCAAGGTTGCCCGCCAAGACTAATTCAGACCCATCCCGCCCAGCAAGGATTTAAATCGCGGCTCGCGGCGCAAGGGATCGAGCAGCGGTTCGACCAGCGCCCAGACCAGGCCGCTGGTATTGGCTGCGCGCGCCTTTTCGAGCGCATCGAGCGCGTGGTCGATTTCACCCCATTGGGCGAGCACCAGCCCCTGCAAATAAAGCGAAGCCTCGCCAAATTTGCCTTGCAGCGCGGCGAACGACTGCTGTGCTGCGGTCGTAGCCTTGAGCCGGTGATCGACAATCGCGAGCCCCGCCAGGCGCTGGCGTTCTTCGGGCTCGGTCGCATAGGCCGCGCGCGCACCGGTCAGATCGCCCTGCAGCAGCAAGGCAGCGCCAAGGCCCGATTGCGCGTGGCTCTGGCTCGGGTTCATCGCCATGGCCTGGCGGTACTGGCGCGCCGCTTCGTTGTAACGCCTTTGGAAATAGAGCAGCAGGGCCTTGCCGCTGTACAGCACCGCATTGAGCCGATCGCGATCGATTTTGGCCTCCATCGCCGCCAGTGCATCGGTCAGCCGGCCCGCTTGCGCAGAAAAATAGGCAAATTGCCCAAGTACTTCGGGATCGTTGGGGCCGAGCGTGCGGGCTTTGTCGAAAAACGGCCGGGCCGCACCAAAGTCGTGGCGCGCATAGAGCGCCTCTTCGCCCAGCACCAGCCAGCCGAAAGCATAAGTCGGTGCGAGTTCGACCGCGCGCCGCGCCGAACCGAGCGCATCGGCCTGGAGCGCGGCGATCTGTGCGACGGACGCGTATTCGCTGGCAATATCGAGCAAGCAATCGGCGCGCAGCGCATGGGCTTGCGCATAGCCGGGGTCGGCGGCGATCGCGGTGTCAAACAGCGCCAAAGCCTTGCGGTCCGATGCTTCGCCGGCATCGGTGTAATACTGCGCGCGACCTTTGAGATAGGCGTCATAGGCGGCCACCACCGCGGTGCCCGATTTGAGCAGGCGCGCTTCCACCACCGGGATCTGGCCGCTTACCGCCTGGATCACGGTCAGCGCGATTTCGCTTTGCACCGCAAACACATCGCGCATTTGCCGGTCAAAGCTTTGCGACCATTTGCTGAGCCCGCTGTCGGCTTCGATCAGTTCGGCGGAAATGCGCAACATATCGCCCGCGCGGCGCACGCTGCCGTCGAGCAGCCAGGCCACGCCGAGCGCTTTGCCGATCGTTGGCGCATCGGCTTCGTGGCTGCGGAAATGGTTCGACGAAGTCTGCGCGGCCACTTTGAACCCGCCCGCTTCGCCCAGCTTGGCGCGCATTTCCTCGGACAGGCCGTCGGAGAAATAGGTCTGCTCGGGGTCGCCGCTGAGATTGGCAAAAGGCAGCACGGCGATGCTGCCATCGGGCGCGCGCGGTGTTCCGAACAGTCGCCACGCAGCAAACCCCCCACCCGCCAGCGCCACCGCAGTGCCTGCGCCCGCCAGCAACGCCCGGCGAGGGATTTGCTTGCGCGCGGCGCCATGCGGATCGGCGCGCAAGGCATCGCTCCGCCCGCTGCGCGCAGCAACAATCGCGCTTAGCAAGGCCTTGATCTCGGGCGCGTCGGCCGACCCGCGCCAGCGGCTGAAATCGATGAAATGGTATTGGCGAAACCCGAGCGGCGGTGCGGTGCCGTCGAGCGAGATCGGCACCAGCCGGCCGCGATCGCGGCCGTGCGCCGCCTCGTCGCGCACCCAGTCCGATGCGACCGAATGCGCCGACCACGCGACAATCACCGCATCGGCCTGATCCAGCGCGGTTTCGATCGACCGCGCAAACGCCTCGCCGCCTTCGATCAACGCGTCCCACCAAACCTGATGGCCGGCTGCGGCCAGCACCTCGGTGAGTGGCGCAATCCGGCCGCGATCCGCGCGTGCATAGCTGACAAACACGCTCGGCCCAGGTGCTGTGGGGCCTGGGGGCGCAGTGTCGGCGATCACGGCCCGCCCCGGGCGCGACCGGCTCCGGCCTGGCCGACCGTCCGGGCAATCCAGCCGCCGAACGCCGGTGCATAGACGTAGACGCCGGGCGTATGCGGCTGCGCACAGCCTGCGCTGCCGTGGACGATCCCGACCAGCACGGGAACCGTCGGATCATTGCCCTGCGACGGATCGAACACCAGCGGTCCGCCGCTGTCGCCGTTGCACTGGTCCATCACGCCCTTGGGATCGGCCGCGCACAGCATCGAGGCGGTGACAAATCCCCGATAATTGGGCGTGGCCACACACGCCTTGTGCGGCACGAAATCGAGCGGCCCGGCTTTCTGCAGCCACGGCGATTGCGGATCGAGAAACTGGACCGTATCGTCGGCGGGTTTGTCGGTACTGACCGCAGCCATTGCGTCCGCAGCGCGTTTGCGCGTCATTCCCCAGCCATAGACCGTAAAAGTGGTGGCCCTTGTATAGTGCCGCCAGTCGTCCGGCCCGGCGATGCGGATCGGCGCTGGATCGTCGCTGTCGAGCCCGGTCGTGCACGTGGGCCGGTCGATCCGGATCAGCGCGAGGTCGCCGCCCGCCGGCGCGCGAACCACGGCGATCGGCGGGCAAATCGTGCCGCTTTGTCCGATGATCGAATGCGAGCCGATCCGGATGCGACGATGCGCCTTGAAAAACCTGATCGGATCGGCGCGGCCGGCCTGGGGCACATCTTTTATGCAATGCCAGGCGGTGAGCACCCAGTTGCGCGCCACCAGCACGCCGCCGCAGATATGGCTCACATCCCAGGCCGGGCGCTGGTCGACGAAATCGGTGCTGCCATTGTGGAGCCGCTCTTCAAAGTGGTCCTTGACGAGTGCTGCGGGCGCAATCGGCGTCGACATATAGATTTCGGCCGCCCATCGCGCTTCTGTCGGCGGTACACCGACGCCTTCGACGACTGCTGCGGGCTGGTCGACCGCCTGGACTTGCGGGATGTCGGGCGGCGACGGTGTCGCGACGGGCGGTGTCGCTTGCTGCGCACCGGCCGTCGCTGCTGCAAGCAGGCCCAGGCACACCGCAACCGCCGCCACGCGCCAGACACATCGGTGTCGCAAGCCCCTGAACATGGACGATCTCCGTGATTTGGCTTGCCGCGAGCATAATCATGGCGCGATCAGACAGTCAACGCGAGCCCGGGTGGGGATTGGCTTTAAGCCCCTCCCCTTCAGGGGAGGGGTTGGGGTGGGGGCTCTCCCCACTCGCCGAGCAATCCGGAGAGCCCCCACCCCCGGCCCCTCCCCTGAAGGGGAGGGGAGAAGAGT
>CAITOD010000551.1 GCA_903893935.1 uncultured Sphingomonadales bacterium | reverse complement strand
CCCCCACCCCAAACCCCTCCCCTGAAGGGGAGGGGCTTAAAACGTCCCGCCTAGACGCGAAAGCTGCGGATCAGCGCGCCCAGATCGGGTTCATCGACCAGGCCTGCCGCTTCTTCGGGCGAGCACCAGCGGCGGATGCGTTCGCCCGATTCGGCCCATTCGGGCAGTTCGGTGGTCACCGCCAGCGGATAGACCAGCACTTCGGTGCGTCGCCCCGCGCCCGAACGCAGGATCTTGCGGTAGAAATAGCTGCCGATCGACGCGGGATCGACCACGCCGGTCACCCCGGCTTCTTCCAGCGCCTCGCGCGCGGCGGCGGCATGGCCTTCTTCGCGCTTGCCGAGATTGCCCTTGGGCACGACCCAGCGCCCCGTCCCGCGCGACGTGACCAGCAGGACTTCGACCGATCCATCCCCGGCTTGAACCGCCGGGCGATAGGGCAAGGCGGCAATCTGTTTGACGGCGGATACTCCAAAAGACAGGCTGTCCGACCGTATGATGACAAAATTGTGACAGAAAAGGCGATATCGGGCAGGACCGGGCGCTTTGCCCGAAACCGCCCTCAGCGCGGCAATTCGGACACACCCGTCAACGCTTCGTCGACCGCGCGCGCGCATTGCCGCCCCTCGCGGATCGCCCAGACCACCAGGCTTTGTCCGCGCCGCATGTCGCCACAGGCAAACACGTGGTCGACGCTGGTGCGATAATCCTGCACGTTGGCGCGCACATTGCCGCGCGGATCGAGTTCGACCCCGGCCTGTTCGAGCAAGCCCGGCTTGCGCGGTCCGACAAACCCCATCGCCAGCAGGATCAGATCGGCCTTGAGCGTGAATTCGCTGCCGGCGATCTCGCGCATTTTGCCATCGACCCATTCGACGCGCACGCATTCGAGGCCGGTCACATCGTTTTCACCGGTCACGCGTTTGGTCAGCACCGCAAATTCGCGCTCCACGCCTTCTTCATGGCTCGACGACGTGCGCAGCTTGAGCGGCCAGTCGGGCCAGGTCAGCGCCTTGTCTTCGTGTTCGGGCGGGCGCGGCATGATTTCGAGCTGGGTTACCGACAGCGCGCCCTGGCGGTTCGACGTGCCGACGCAGTCCGACCCGGTATCGCCACCGCCGATCACCACGACATGCTTGCCGGTCGCGAGCAGGGACCCGCGCGGTGCCGCGCGGATTTCATCGTCGCCCGCGTTGCGCTTGTTCTGCTGGGTGAGGAATTCCATGGCAAAGCGCACACCGGGTAATTCGAACCCGGGGATCAGCAGCTGGCGCGGGTCTTCCGCGCCGCCCGCCAGCACGACCACGTCGAAGTTTTCCTTGAGCGAGGCCATCGACACCGTCACGCCGACTTCGACCGAAGTGCGGAATTCCACGCCTTCGGCCATCATCTGCACCAGTCGGCGGTTGATCAGCGCCTTTTCCATCTTGAAATCGGGAATGCCATAACGCAGCAGCCCGCCCATCCGGTCGGACTTTTCGAACACGGTGACCGAGTGGCCGACACGCGCCAGTTGCTGCGCGCAGGCCATGCCCGCCGGGCCCGACCCCACGATGGCGACCGACTTGCCGGTCTTGCGCACGGGCACTTGCGGTTCGATCCAGCCTTCGCGCCAGCCTTTGTCGACAATCGCGCATTCGATCGATTTGATCGTGACCGGCTG
>CAITOD010000550.1 GCA_903893935.1 uncultured Sphingomonadales bacterium | reverse complement strand
GCTGCCGCAAGGCGGGTGGCATCGCGTGCCACCATCAGCACCGCCATGCCGTGTGCGGCGGCCTGGCGGGACATTTCCAGACCGATGCCTTCGCTGGCACCGGTGACGAGAATGGTCTTGGTCATGTTCGTGTCCTTTGCAATCGGCAGGGGGGAGGGGGGGGGATTCAGAGGGGGATCTGGCTGTGGTTGGTGAACGCATAGTTTTGCGCATGGACCGCAGGCGCCATGATCATGCCGGCGGTGAGCGCGGCGGCGGCAGCGGTAGCAAAAAGACGGAATTTGAAAGTCATGGTCGTGTTCCTTGCAGATGGGGCGGGATGTCGGTGGACGTTCCCGCTGGCTGTTTGTGTTTGCAGCGCCGTTATCGCTGAAACGCCGATCCGTGATAATTGAGCAATTTCGCACTTCATAATTGCGAAATACGGTATAATGGCGGTTCGCGCGCGCATGATAACGAGGGCCTGCCAGTCCTGCTTGGCCGAACGCGCTGCAGTCGGTATGCGACCGGTCAAACGAGGGAGACTGCCATGACACTTGATCCGCAGGACTGGGCGGCAGTCCGCGCGACCGGGCACCGGATGGTCGATGATATGCTGCATTGGCAGCAGACCGTGCGCGAACGCGCGCCGTGGCAGCCGGTGCCCGAAGAAGTGAAGCGCCGCATCGACGAGCCGGTGCCATATGCGGGCATGCCGCTCGATCAGGTCTATGATGCGTTTCTGCGCGATGTGCTGCCTTATCCGACCGGCAATATCCATCCGCGCTTCTGGGGCTGGGTGATGGGCACCGGCTCACCCACCGCGATGCTGGCAGAAATGCTCGCGGCCGGGATGAACGCGCACCTCGCGGGCTATGACCAGTCCGCCTCGCTGATCGAAAAGCAGGTCGTCGCGTGGCTGGCGCAGCTGATGGGCTTTCCGGCCGATGCCAGCGGCTTGCTGGTCAGCGGCGGCACCGCCGCCAATCTCAACGGGCTGCTGGCCGCGCGCGTGGCCAAAGCGGGCTGGGACATCCGCGAAGAGGGCCTGCACGCCGGGCCGCCGCTGGTGGTCTATGGCAGCTGCGAAACGCACAGCTGGGCGGGCAAAGCCTGCGAGACGATGGGGATGGGCCGCAAGGCCTTCCGCAAAGTTGCGGTGGACGGCCACTACCGGCTCGATCTTGCGGCCTGCCGCGCCGCAATCCTCGCCGATCTGGCCGAAGGCCGGCGGCCGATCGCGATTATCGGCAACGCCGGCACGGTGAACACCGCTGCGGTCGACGATCTGCCCGCAATCCGCGCGCTCGCCGATGAATTCGGACTGTGGTTCCATGTCGATGGCGCGTTCGGTTCGCTCGCCGCGTGGTCGGCCAGTCGCGCGCTTGTCGCCGGGCAGGACCTCGCGGATTCGATCGCGTTCGACCTGCACAAATGGGGCTATCTGCCCTACGAAGTCGGCGTCGTGCTCACCCGCGACGCCGGCGCGCAACTGGCCGCGTTTCAGTCTGCGGCGGGCTCGGCCGCCTATCTCCAGTCTTCGTCAGCGGGTATATCGGCCGACACGACGTATTTTTCCGACCGTGGCATCCAGCTTTCGCGCGGATTTCGCGCGCTGAAAGTGTGGATGGCGATGAAGGAGCAGGGCGTCGGCCGCATCGGCGCGATGATCCAGCTGAACATCGACCAGGCGCACTATCTCGCCCGCCGCGTCGAAGCTGCCGACCACCTCGAACTGCTCGCACCCGTGGCGATGAACATTGTCTGCTTCCGCTATGTGCCCGGCCCCGCCACCGATGCGGCGCTCAACGCGCTGAACCAGGCGATCCTGACCGAGCTGCAAGTGCGCGGCGTGGCGGTGCCATCGCAGACCATGCTCGAGGGCCGGTTTGCGATCCGCGTCTGCGTGACCAACCACCGTTCGGACTGGGCGGATTTCGACGCGCTGACCGACGCCGTGCTGGCGATCGGCGCGGAGCTGGCGGCGGCGCACCAGTTGGCCTGATGCGCCGCCCGCGCGTTCAGCCGCGGGCTTCAAGCAGCGGCGGGATGCGCGCCTTGGCCTCGTTGATAAACGCGCGCACATTGGGTGAGCGCTGGCGATTGGCCTGGAACACCAGGTGGATCGGCACCGGCAGCGGCGCCTGATCGGGCAGCAGTTCGACCAGTTTGCCCGCCGCGATCAGATCGGCCACCTGATAGCTGAGCAGCCGGCCGATGCCGACCCCGCCGAGCAGACTGTCGATCGTCGCATCGACGCTGTTGACGCGCAGCCGCGGTGACAGCTTGACGCTGGCCTTTTCGGTCACGCCAAAGCGCCATTCGTCGTTGGCGGAAAACGTGTCGAACGCGATCAGGCAATGGTCATAGAGTTCGGTCAGCCTCGTCGGCGTGCCGCGCCGCGCGAGGTAGTCGGGGCTTGCCACCAGCACGCGGTGGACCTGGCCCAGCCGCACTGCGTGGAGCGCGCTGTCGGCGAGATCGGCAATGCGCACCGCGACATCGATGCCTTCATCGACCAGCCGCACCACGCGGTCGGTCAGCACCAGTTGCGCATTGAGCGCGCGATGGCGCGCCAGCAGCGCGTTGACCACCGGCAGGATATGCATCCGCCCGAACACCACCGGCGCGCTGATGATCAGCGAGCCTTGCGGCGTGGCATCCTCGCCGCTCAGCGCCAAAGCTGCGGCATCGAGTTCGGCCAGCGCGGCGCGCGCGCGTTCGAGATAGAACGCGCCTTCCTGCGTGAGCGTGACCGCGCGCGTGGTGCGGCGAAACAGCGGCGCGCGCACTTCTTCCTCAAGCGCGGCAATCGCGCGCGAGGCAGCGGCGGCCGATATCCGCGAAGCGCGCGCCGCTTCGGCAAAGCTCAGCGTTTCGGCGATGCCGATGAACAGCCGCAGGCGGTCGATCCGGTCGATGATTATCTCTCCATCAGCAATTATGAAATGCGATATTGGTCAATTATCACACGAAGGGCCGAAGTCTAGATAGTCCCTGCAAGCACAAGCTGGCACCCACCCAGGAGACTTAGCCCATGTCACGTATCGCCATCCCCACCACCGAACAGACCCCCGCCGCCTCGCTTCCGATCCTCGAAGCTGTCGGCAAGCAGCTGGGCGTTGTGCCCAACCTGTTCAAAGTCGAAGCGCTCAGCACCGCCGCACTCGAAGCGCATGTGAGCCTCAACACCGCCGTCAACAAGACGCTCGATGCCCGCACCCGCGAACGGATCGCGCTCGCGGTCGCGCAGGTCAACGGCTGCGACTATTGCCTTTCGGCGCACACTTATCTGGCCGCCAATGTGGCCAAGCTCGATGCCGCTGAAATCGCCGCTGCCCGCCAGGGCCACTCGGCCGATGTCAAGGCCGATGCCGCGGTCGCTTTCGCCAAGAAAGTCGCCGAACTGCGCGGCCAGGTTGCGAACGCCGATCTCGCCGCCGTGCGCGAAGCCGGCTTCAGCGATGCCCAGGTGATCGAAATCGTCGCCAATGTCGCGCTCAACACGCTGACCAACCTGGTCAACAACGTTGCGCACACCGACATCGACTTCCCGGTCGTGACCGCCCGCGCGGCCTGACCTTTTCCCTTACCCCGGCGGCGCATCCCCCCCCCTGCAGCGCCGCCGGGGCGCTTCCCCGGTGGCCGCCGTTCCCCCTCGCGGCGCCGCCAGGGCCTTCTTCGGAAAGCCCCCGCCATGGTTCGCAAATACGAAACGCAGATCGCCGGGCTGACCGGCTTTGTCCTCACCGGCGCGGTGATGCTGATCAACATCGTCTTTCACTGATCCGGCCCCGCCCCGAACCCACCCGCGTAACCCGAAAGGAGCACGACCATGCAACTCAAAGCCCGCCTTTTTTGCGCCGTCGTCGCCGCGGTCACGCTGGTGATGAACGCCTCCGCCTTCAGCTGAGCCCAACGCTTTCAAGCCCCTCCCCTTCAGGGGATCGTTGCGGAATTCGCGTCCGATGCTAATTTCGCATGGGAGGATGGCGTTGGGGTGATTGATGCGCTTGATTTTGGGGGGCTTGTGGCTGGTTTGACCACGATATCGGTGGTTCAGGCAAGCTTTGCGGCGCGTTTCATGTTGTAGGCGAGAGCGATCAGGTAAGCGTGGGCGAGGTTCTTTGTCAGGCCCCGGTATCGGACGCGCGTGTAGCCCATCCAGCGCTTGAGCGTGGCAAAGATCCCTTCGACCTGCGCACGGATCGGAGCGATCAGGGTGTTGTGGCGTTGTTGCCAAGGTGTAAGCGGCGGCCCGCCGCCCCAGCTCTTGTGCATGATGCGCGAGCGAATGCCCTGTGCGCGCAGCCAGTCGCGGCGCGCGCGCTTGGCATAGGCCTTGTCGGCATAGACCGCCCGCTCGTCGCCGCATACCAGCTCGTCGGCGGGAACCGTGTCGTTGACATTGGCGCCCGTGAGCGTGAGCCGGCGGATCAACCGGCTGTCCTGATCGACGCCGACATGCACCTTGTAGCCGAAATGCGTACCCGGCTTGCCTTTGCGCGCGGTCATCGCCGCATCGGGATCGACCGGTTCGCGCGTGCCGTCGATCGAACCAGGGCGGAACGGCGTCTCGACCAGCGAGGCATCGATCATCGTCCCGCGCTTGAGCACCAACCCACGCTTTTCCAACTGCTGGGCAAACTCGCCAAATAGCTTGTCGGCCAGGCCAGCTTCGATCAACCGGTTGCGAAACCGGCACAACGTGGTGTGATCCGGCGACGGCGCCTCGAGCGACAGGCCCAGGAACTTGCGAAACGACACCCGGTCGTTGATCGCCTCCTCAAGCTCCGCGTCCGACAGCGCATAGCACTGCTGCAGCAGAAGCGCCTTGAGCATCAGCAACGGATCAAATGGCGGCCGGCCCGGCCCATCAAGCCGAAGACGCGCCAGCAACTTCTCGAACCGATACCACTTCACCTCAACCGAAAGCCGCTCAAGGCTCGCATTCCGCCCAAGCTTCGGCGACAACCAACCATCCCCAAATCCCAACTGACCAGACATCGCAGCCTCCTGTCACAACAGATTGAATCAGGTGACAGGCCTTTTTGCAACGATCCCCTGAAGGGGAGGGGAGATCGGAGCGCCAGTCGTCTGGGGGGGCTTTTCCCCGGCAGGTTGCACGATGCGGCTTGCCGGGGGGGCAAATTCTGCCCCACAGTCAGCCGCTATGATTCCGGCCATTTTCAGCCTTTCCGGCCCCGCGCTGACCGCCGATGAACGCGCGCTGTTTCGCGCGGCCGATCCGGCGGGCTATATCCTGTTCGGCCGCAATGTGGTCGATCGCGCGCAGCTGCGCGCGCTGACCGATAGCTTGCGGGCGCTGCACGGGCGCGACCACCTGCTGATCTGCATCGATCAGGAAGGCGGCCGCGTCGCGCGGATGAAGCCGCCGCACTGGGCGGCTTATCCCGCGCAAGGCGCGTTCGACCGGCT
>CAITOD010000549.1 GCA_903893935.1 uncultured Sphingomonadales bacterium | reverse complement strand
CATCGTCGGCGCGCAACGGAGTCGAATAGTCGAGGTTTTCGATCAGCGCCGATTTCGACGTCCAGATGCCATGCGGCACATTGCTCGATCGCGCCCAGATCGAACGCTGCTGAAACAGCGTGACCGTCGAAGGGTAATTGCCCGCCGTGGCAAACGGATTGTTGGCAATCGGCGGTGCCTGATCGTAAGCGGGACCAATATTGTCATCGACAAAACTGACCGCCCTGGTCGTACCGATATACCCGTAAAACTGTGTGTTGTCGGCCTTGTAGACATTGTAGCGGGTTGCCCCGGCCACTGCGGTCCAGCTCAAGGAGTTGTAATTGCGCTTCAAAGTCAGGTCGTTGTACGCACTTGCCGTGGGCGAGGCGACGCTTTCCTCGGTCGTATTGTCGTTCACCGCCGTCACGCAATACGTCGCGGTTTCGGGAAAATAATTCAGGCCGTTGTTCGCCGAGTCGGTGTCTGCAACGGTCGCCACCACCGAGCAAACCCCAGGTGCAGCGATGGTCGGCGCAAAAGCAACCGTCGTGAAAGTCCAGCTGGCATTGCCTGTGCGAACCAATTTGGTTGGCGGATAATCGAGGTGCGCCAGATACAGCGTATCGGCGGTCTGTTCATAATCGATATCGGCCAGATCGGTGCCGTTGTAGGGCGATCCGGCTTTGTAGACGCGCGAAGCACCCATCGGATCATTTCTCCAGACTGTTGATGCCGATCCCGCCGCCATACGAGATGATCGGCCCGGGTACGGGAGCGACCGGCGGGGGCACGGCTGGCGGTGGCACCACGATTGGCGGTGCAGTGTTGGCAGTCCCGCCAGTGCAGCCGGTAAACGCAGGACTTGCCGAGGTATCCGCGTTGATGCTGACAGTATTCGCATCGATTACCGCCATCACCGTCCAGGTGCGATAATTGAGCAAAGTGCCAAGGCCACCTTCAACCCCGGCGAGATAGATCAGGTCACCTGCCGAAAACCCGTGCCAGGCGATTGTCAGTTGCGCCTGAGCGGCGTTGGTAATCGCGGTTATCACCTGTTCGGATTCCAGAATGCGGCCGCCAAGCGCACAAGGCGCCATATAGCCCTGGCCCATTTCCAGCGCATAAGTCTGCGTCATCGAAAACTGGAACGGAATCAGCATGGCGGGCTCGGTGGCGTTGATCACCTGGCCGACCAGCCGCGTGCCGGGGCGCTTGGTAACCCCGCCATATTTCATCACGATCACGTTGCGCGCCTGTCGCAGCGCCGATTGCCAGGCATCGACATCGAACCGGCCATAGAGCTGCGGTCCAAGCTCGCCTTTGCTGAAATTGACCTGGGGGATGCGCATGGTCACAGCGCTTCCCCGATCCCGGCGCGGGCAAATGCGGCTTCGCTCGTATAGCTTGCCGGGCGGCGCACGCGCTGGTTGTAGTCCTCGGCGATCGCGCGCGCGCGCGCCAGCTCGGCCGCTTCGCCCAGTTCGCGCGCCAGCCCGGTATCCTTGCGGATCGGAATGGCGACGCGCGCGGCCAGTTCGAGCGCAAATGCGCGCTGCACCAGCGGCGGCAACAGCGTCGGGTCGGTCAGTGCTGCAACATAGACCAGCGTCGCATCGCACACGTTGGAATAGATCAGGCCGCCCTCGTGCAAAAACGCCAGCGGCACCGCATCCTGGAGCGGAAACGGGCCCGGCCCGCCGAGCGGCAGCCACCACGCGCTGTCCTCCATTGCGCGCACCGCCAGCGGACGCGCGCAATCGGCGGGGACGCTGTAGGCTTGCGTCCATTCCGCCGGGCGATCGTTGGTGGTCGCGGTCAGCACCGCGCGGGCCACCGCCCAGCTCCAGTCGGACCACAGCGAAACTTCGCTCAGCAGCGGGGCGGCAAAGCGGCTGACCTCGCGCGCTTCGATCGAATTGTCGGTCACATCGGTGATCGGACCGGCTGCGATTTCCGCCAGCGCCATGTTGCAGATGTCGTCAAGCGTGGCCATGTGGGAAGATCCTGTAAAATATGGCGTTCGCAAGGTGCGGAGCCCGGGTTCGCCCGGCACTCCGCACCCGGATCAGATTGCCATCATCGCGCAGATGGCGCCGTTTTGCGCGGGGCCGGTGGCGCAGGCGCGTGTGATGCATCGCCAAGCGGAATCCATGCCAGGCCGGGGGTTTCGTCGCTGGTGAACACTTCACCGGTTTCGATCAGCCGGCCTTCGCGGTTCAGATAGATCGGCGCACTGGCGCGGTATTCGGGCATTACACGCCACCGCAGTTGATATTGCTCTGGCGGCTGGCGACGATCGCGGCGTTGATCGCACCCGCCGTCGCGGTGCCGGTCACCGTGTAATAGAGCTGGATGTAACGGCTGCCCGCTTCCTGCACGAGTTTGGGCACGGCAAACTGATAGCCCGCCACCAGCGATGCCGCCGGGATCACCGCGCCGCTGTCGACCGTGGTCCAGGTCGCGCCATCAGGCGAGGTCTGCACCAGGACTTGCAGCGACGTAAGCCCGGTAAAGGTCTGGCCCACCGAAACGGCAAGCGCGATCGGCTCGCCCTCGCCAATATCGCGCACGAGCGGAAGCGTGGCGCCGAAGGGCGTGCCGGTCGCGCCCAGATCGAGCATATTGGTCGACGGCGCCGAAACGGTCACCGCTTGCTGGTTGCTGAGCACAAGCGAAGTGTCGATGATCATGAAGCAATATCCTTGTTTGCCCGCGCGCCGGGATCAGGCGCAGGATGGAGCACGATCCCGGCGCGATCGGAACCAGATCGGTTCAATGGTCGAAGTTTACGAAACCAGCGTCTCGGTGGTGAGCAGAGCGTCGGTTTCGCGGATCGGAATGCCGCGCCAGGTCAGCACTTCCTCGCCCTGGATTTCCATCGGTGTCAGCCGCACGAAATTGTCGACGCCCGACCGGCCATTGGTGCCTTCGGCATCGAGCGCTTCGAGCAGCGTGCGGTTCATGTAGATCACAGTGCGGCCCGGGCTGATCTGGCCTTCGGCTTCGAGCCGGTACGAGCGGCGCCCCTGCAGCTTGTAATAGGCATGCCGCATCAAGGGGTTGAGCGCGACTGTCCCGGCAATCACACTGGGCACGTCGATATTGGCAATCCGCGCGTTATAGCGCCAGTCGCGCACGCACAGCCCGACATGCTGGGTGAACTTTTCTTCCTTGACGTAAAACGGGTTGCCATTGGTATCGAGCACGCGTTGACGGCCCATGTCCTCGCGCTGGATGCCGCCCGGGATGCTGTCGGGCACGATCGCCGAAGTCTGCATGTCGCCGTGCGTCACGAACCAGATCGACGTGTTGTTCGATCCGGTCGCGCCACCGCTGATGACATTGGGGTTGAGGTGCGAATTGAAGCGCGGCCCCAGCCCGTGGAACTGCTTGCCGTTGACTTTGACATCCGAGTACCAGATCGCGCTTTCCACCGTCTGCGCGATCGCTTCGAGAAAGCCCTGGCCTTCGACGAGCCGCAATTTGGCGGATTCATCGGGCTTGAGGTTAAGCAGGCGCTCGTCGACACTCGACAGGCCTTCGACAAACCCGGTGGTGTCTTTGACTTCGGTGTAATTGCCTTTCGATTGCGCGATGCCCTGATAGAGCGCACCCCACGAGACCGATGGCAGGCCGGTGCGGATCGAGGAACGATGTTCGGTGCCGCTGTTGCACGAAATGACGTTGGCGTCTTTCATGAACGGCGTGAGCTGGGTCAGCGCTTCGACGACATCACCGATGCCGTCGCTGCTGGACTTCAGCACATCGATCAGATTCCAGTATGAACTGCCAAGAATGGCCATCGTTTGGTCTCCTCAGGAAAGACCCGTGCAAGCCACGGGCAAAGTTGGTGCCGGCTCAAAAAAGCCGCCGGCGCGCTGAGTTCAGCGCGATTCGTTGGGATAGAGCCGCTCCCACACCGGGCGTTTGGCGTTGCTCGCGGTGGTCGGCCGCACAAAGCTGCCATCTTCGCCGACCAGTTCGCCCAGCCGGCGGAACGCGCGGATCATGTCGGGGTGGTTGCCAAATCCGCTGTCGTTGAGCGCCTGGCGAAACGGGTGACCTTGCCGATAGCCGAGCGCATCGAGCGCTTTGGCAGTCAGGTGCTCGGTCTCGCCGCGCCGCGCGCCGCCGATATCGGGATCGGCAAGAAATGCGTCGTACCAGGTCTTTTTCTGAATCGCGGCAGCGTCTTCGATCTGGCGCACCAGCGCATCCTGCGTGCGCGCCATGATGTCGCGCGCGACCGGCAGCAATTTGTTCGCGGCATCGTTGCTCAGGCCGATTTCGCGCAGCACCGGATCGGCATTCTGCACCAGCGCAGGATCGATCGTGAACCCTTCGAGCGCCAGATCATAGCGTTCGGGGGTCAGAGCTGCGGGCGGGGCCAGGGGTAGCGGCGCGCCCGATGCGTCGCCTTCGGTCGAAACCGGGGCGGTGCTTGCCGGCGCCGGCTCAACCGGCGTCGGGGAGCTCGTCATAGCGGGCGCTGTCGCGGGGGCTTCTTGCGTCACGTCGGCTGTCCTTGCAATTGAGCGCCTCGGTCAGGCCGAGGCTGAGCGTGGTGATCCCGTCGGGATCGGCTTGGCGCACCGCTTCGCTCTGTCCGGCATGCACCATCTGCAAAAGGTCGAAGCCCAGCGCGCGGCGTCCTTCGAGATGGTGGAGATCGCGGCCCGGGGCGCTGCTGGCCGATACGGTCTGCCCCAGAATTCCGGCACTTTGGATCGCGGCAAACAAAAAACGGCGAAATTCGGGGCGGGTGAGCAGGAATTCGGCATCTTTCGCGTCAAACGCCATCACTGCGCTCAGCCCGGTGGCAGCAGGCGCGACAGCAGGCTGTCGCCATTGCCAAGATCGGTCGCCGCGAGCAGTCGCGCCGCATCCGCGCCCGCTTTCATCGCCGGCATCGCCGCCAAAGTCTGCGCGGTGGCCGCTTGCGCCGCGCGCGCCTGGCGCAAGGCCGCCACTTCGCGTGCCGGGCGGATCAGCCGCGCCGGGGCGCCGGCGCGATAGCCATATTCATCGACCGCTTCGTCAAAATCGATCATGTCGAGCGCATCGGGATGCACCGCAGCCAGATTGCCGACAAAGCCCACCACGCGTTCGATCTGCCCGAGCCCGCCCATCCGCTGCATCTGCTGCAGGATCGACACGAATTCGACATTGAGCGGCTTGTTCGAAAGCGCTTGCGGAACCGGCGGCAACATCCCGCCGCGCTGGAGAATGCCGAACGCGCGCTCGATCGCCACTTGCAGCTTTTCGTTCGACACCCGCTCGATCACCGGGCCAAGCTGGGTCAGCTTTTCTTCGTTGCGCGCGGCAATTTCCTCGACCGTGCGCGGCTGGATTCCCGCCATATTGGTGATCGCGTTGAACAGATCGGCAAACGCCAGCGAATCGATCTGCCCGCGGCACTTGTCCATTTCCTCGCCGATTGCCGCCACCGCCTGGTAAGGCATCGGATAAGGAATGAAGATCTGGTCGCGATCGACGCCCGCGGCTGCCACCACACGCCCCGGCTCGCCGGTCAGGCGCACATTGGGCGGGGCGATCTTTTCGGGCTTGACCATCTGGTCGATCGCCTCGTTGCGGCGCTTGGCCTGCATCTGCAATTCGCGCAGCGCCGGCAGCGCTTCCATCCCCGGCGACACGCCATAAGTATTGCCGCCGACAACATCCCAGCGCGGCGCCCAGAACGGCTGTTCGTGATAGCCCGACTGGCGCAGCACGCTGTCCGACCGGTCGGCCGGGTCCCAATAGACCGAGCGCCACGGCTTGGCGCCAAACTGTTGCGGGTTGAAGCCGGGATCGGGCTCGATCGCATGATAGATTTCGACCGCCGCTTCATACTGGCTGCGATCATACAGCGAGCGGATCATCGCCGAACAGGCATCGCCAAACGTATCGATCGCCTGCTTCACGCTCATCGGGCACACGCGATACAAAGTATCGGGCACCAGCGCGTCGGACAGGCCGATCCAGTATTCGCCGAATGTCAGCGCGTGGCACACCGCGCCCGCCACCGGATGTTCGACCATCACGCAGCCTTCGGTGCCGAACAGCCCCATTTCGCCATAGCCCGATTTGGCCGCAGCATAGAAATTGGTCGCCGCAAAAAACGCATAGAGCCGCCGTTCGACATCCGACAGCCAGGGCCGCACGCCGTTTGCTT
>CAITOD010000548.1 GCA_903893935.1 uncultured Sphingomonadales bacterium | reverse complement strand
GCGTTCCGCTTCGATGTGGCGACCACGGTGCGCGCGCGCGCGGTGGTCGAGCCGTGGACGCTGTCGATCACCGCGGGGCTTGCCTATTTCGTCTATCCCGCCGGCGGGCTGGCGCTTGCCTATCTTGCGTCGGTCTGCGCGGCGACGCTGGTGGCGCTCACCGCGTTGACGCGCGCCTATGGCGTGCCGCGCCGCTGGCGCCCGCGCCCGCTCGCGCTGCTGCGGCTGGCTTTGCGCAACATGCCGCTGGCCGGGGCCGATGCGGTCGAATGGGGCACGCGCAAGATCGACGTGTTCATCCTGCGCTTTTTCATCGGCGAGGCGCCGCTCGGGATCTATTACTTCGCGCAGCAGTTCGCCTCGCTGCCGCAAAAGCTCAAGACCAGTTTCGAGCCGGTGCTGGGCCCGGTGATCACGCGCAATGTGCGCGCGCGCAACATGCCCGCGATTGCCGCGCAAGTGTGCCAGGTGGGGTTCTGGATCACCGCCGCGCAGACCGGCGTTGCGCTCGCGCTGGCCATGCCGGGCGCCGCGCTGATGGGGCTGGGCGGCCCGGATTTTGTCGGCGGCACGCTCGCGCTGCTGTTTCTGCTCGGCGCCGAAGTGGTCGCAGCGACCGCGGTGGTGAGCGAGGCGGCGCTGATTTACGTCGCGCGGCTGCGCAACTTGTGGATCAGCCTGGGCACGATCGTGATGCAGGGCGTGCTGACGCTGGTGCTGATCATCGCCGCGCACAACGCCGGCATGAGCCCGGTCGGCCAGGCGGCAATGGCCGCGCTGGCGATGACGCTGGCGCTCGGCACCAGTTCGGTGCTCAAAGCCTGGCTGCTCGCGCGCATTCTTGGCGAATCGATCAACAACTGGCGCTGGGCGCTGATCTGGGCAGCGATCCCGGCAATCGCGATCGGCCTGGTCGCGCGGCTCCTGCCTGAATGGGCCGAGCTGGTGTTCGGCGTGCCCGCGATCCTCGGCTGCTACAGTCTGGTGATCTGGCGCGCAGGCTTCGGACCCGAAGACCGCGTGCTGTTCCGCAAACCGCAAATTCAGGAGTAAACCATGATAGCGTGGGCTTTGGCCAATCCGGTGGTGGTGGCGCTGCTGGCGCTGATGCTGATCGGGCTGGTGTGGATGGCGCTGTCGCGGCGGCGGCCCGCTGCGAGGCGCGAATACCACGATGTCCTTTCGGAAGGCGCTGCCCCCGCGCCGCGCAACACCGCGCTGATCGATGCGCCGCCGGCGGCGGCGATTGCCGCGCCGGAGGTGGCCGAAGTGGCGCCGGTGCGCGAAGGCGATGATCTGACCCGGATCAAGGGACTGGGCCCAAAGCTCAGCCGCGTGCTGACCGACCTTGGTGTCACGCGCTATGCGCAGATTGCCGCCTGGACCGAGGCCGATCTGGCCGAGATCGACAGCAAACTGGGCGCCTTTGCCGGCCGCCCCGCGCGCGACGCCTGGATCGAACAGGCGCGCCTGCTCGCCGCAGGCGATGCCGCTGAATACGAAGCCAGGTTCGGCAAACTGTAATCCTCCCCGGCACGGGGAGGGGGACCGCCCGCAGGGTGGTGGAGGGGTGGCGCAGCCAGGCGCAAGCTTTCGTGTTGGGCGAGACCCCTCCACCATGCTTCGCATGGTCCCCCTCCCCGTGCCGGGGAGGATTCAGGGTTTGCGGCAGCGGCTCACCACATCGCGCGCGGCGTCGCCGGCGCTGACTTTGATCAGCCCGCCGCCGGGCAGCGTGCCGGTGAACGGTTCGGCGAACACTTGCGTGTCGGCATCGCTGCCGGCCAGGCTGCCTTGCCACACATAGCCGCGCCGGCCGGGCGTGGCGGTGGCATCGACCGGCAGGCGCACGATGCGCCGCGCGCCTTCGATGGCGAACAGCGCGCCCGCGCCGAGTTCAGCCGCAATCGGCCGGGTGACCACCAACCGCCCGCCGCGACAGGCGAGCGTCAGCAACGGGTCCGCCCCGTCGACCCCGAACCGCGCTTCGTCGCCCGCCATGCGCCAGCTTGCTTTGCCATCGGCATTGGCGGGCGGCGGATCGGCTTCGGGCAGCGCAACGCGCCGCGCATCGATCGGCCCGCCGCTTGCTTGCGGCGCGGCACGCGAACAGGCGGCGATCAGGATCAAGGCGGCAAGCGCCGCAATGCGCAAAGGTTTCACAAGGTGGGTCTATAGGCAGGGACCGGGCCCGCTATCAAGTCGGGGTCAGCCACCCCATTTGCGCTGCGTCTTGCCGAACCGGGTCTTGCGCGTGCCCGGCTTGCCTTCGTTGCTGCGCCCGACGATCGGCGCCTTGCGCTCGGCATCGGGCAAGCCGAGTTCGGTCGCTTCGAGCCGGCGGATTTCGTCGCGCAACCGGCCGGCTTCCTCGAATTCGAGATTGCCCGCCGCGGCGCGCATGCGCTTTTCCAGATCCTCGATATAGCCGCGCAAATTGTGCCCGACGAGATTGTTGCGGCTATCGTCCTCGATATCGATGATCACCCCGTCGCGGCTGGCGGTGTCGGCGATGAT
>CAITOD010000547.1 GCA_903893935.1 uncultured Sphingomonadales bacterium | reverse complement strand
GATCGAAGTGCACGACCATCAGCACCGGCTTATACCTGATTGCAAGGATCGCGACTCTTCACCCCTCCCCTTCAGGGGAGGGGCTGGGGGTGAGGGGTTTCCGGATTGCTGGAGCATGGGGATAGCCCCCACCCCAAACCCCTCCCCTGAAGGGGAGGGGCTAAACAGGTCTCTCTCGGCGCACATTGGTATCAATCCTCGGTGGCGAGCAGATAGAGCTGGCGCAGCGCATCGAGCGGTTTGACTTCGCCTTCGTGCAGCACATGCCAGAACGTCCAGCCGTTGCACGATGGCGCGCCTTGCAGCGCGGCGCCGATCCCGTGGATCGATCCCGGCTCTGCGCCCGCCTCGATCGAGCCATCGGCGCGCACGGTTGCGCGATAGCGCGCCTTGCGATCGACCAGTTCGGCGCCCGGGCTGATCCAGCCGGCTTCAACCAGCGCGCCGAATGCCACGCGCGGCGCAGTCTTGCGGCTTTGCATGGTTTTGAGCGCGGATTCGTCGAGCGGGAGTGCTGCTTCGATGCGCTGCTCGGCCACCGCAATATAGCCTTCGTCGCGCTCGCAGCCGATCCAGTGGCGGCCCAGCCGCCGCGCCACCGCACCCGTGGTGCCGGTGCCAAAGAACGGATCGAGCACGACATCGCCCGGATTGGTGGTTGCCAGGAGCACGCGATAGAGCAGCGCTTCGGGTTTTTGCGTCGGATGCGCCTTGACGCCGTCCTTGCGAATGCGCTCGGCGCCCGAACAGATCGGCAGCACCCAGTCGGACCGCATCTGCAATTCGTCGTTGAGCGTCTTCATCGCGCGATAATTGAACGTATATCTCGATTTGTCGCATTTCGAGGCCCAGATCAGCGTCTCGTGCGCATTGGTAAACCGCGTGCCTTTGAAATTGGGCATCGGGTTGGCTTTGCGCCAGACAATGTCGTTCAGAATCCAGAAGCCCAGATCCTGCAGCAGCGCGCCGACGCGAAAGATGTTGTGATAGCTGCCGATCACCCAGATCGACCCGTCGGGCTTGAGCAAGCGCCGCGCTTCGATGAGCCATTCGCGCGTAAACGTGTCGTAGGTGGCAAAGCTGGTGAACTTGTCCCAGTCATTGGTCACGGCATCGACATGGCTGCCATCGGGGCGCGACAAGTCGCCGCCCAGTTGCAGATTATACGGCGGATCGGCAAAGATCATGTCGATCGAGGCGGATGGCAGCGCGCGCATCGCCTCAATGCAATCGCCGCGCAAGATGCAGCCGAGCGGCAGCGCCGCAACGGGGGCGGGCCGGACCCGTGCTGCGCGTTCTTTCACCAGAACTGCCATCGAACCGACCTTTCGTTGCCCAATGGCTTCGATTCTGAATCATTCGCGACTCGCCGTCAAGTGACGACTCGTGGATCAAGCACGAGTCGCGGGCGATTCCGACCGTGAACGAAACGAGTCCGCATGGCTGATCTTGATGCGACCAGACCTGGCGGACACCATATCTTGTGCCCGCCCCGCGGCTAAAAAAATTTGAGCGATGCTGCGCCGGGCCCCGGCTCAATCCGCCGCGTTGTATTTGGCAAGGAAGGCATCGAGCCGGTCGTACCAGATTTTGGCCGCCGCCGTGGTGGTATAACCGTGCCCATCGTCGGGGATCGAGACATATTCAAAGGTCTTGCCCGCAGCTTTCAGCGCGTCGGCATAGAGCCGCGATTGCTTGGGCAGCACGCGCTGGTCTTTTTCGCCATGGAGCACGAGCACCGGCACTTTCAGCCGGTCGACAGTGTAGAGCGGCGAGACGGTCTTGAGATCGAAGCTCTTGTCGCCCTGCACCGTCTGCTGCCAGTCGTCGCGCGATTTCTTGTTGTCGTCGAAGTGGTTGGCATATTTCACCTGGCGCGCAATATCGGTGACACCGGCGAGGCTCACCGCGCAGCGATAACGCTCGGGGTTGCGCGTGGCACCCCACAGTGCGGCATAGCCGCCATAGGAAATGCCGACGAGGCACACGCGCCTGGCATCGGCAATGCCCTGTTTGACCAGCCAGTCCATGCCGTCATCGACATCGTCCTGCATCGCGCGGCCCCACTGGCCTTTGCCCTTGTCGCGATAGCCGGTGCCATACGAGCCCGAGCCGCGGAATTCGGGCTGCAACACGGCATAGCCGCGGTTGGCGAGGAACTGGACATCATCGTCGTAGCCGCCTGCGTCGCGCACATCGAACGGGCCGCCATGCGGCAAGATGATCAGCGGCAGATTCTTGCCCGTGCGCCCCAGCGGCAAAGTGAGGTAGGCCGGGATGTCGAGACCGTCGCGCGCCTTGTAATGCACATAAGCCGGCTTTGCGAGCTGGTCGGGGTGCAGGCCATCGTAGACTTTGGCGACCCGGCTCATGGAGCCGGTGGCATCCTGGTAGACATAATAGGCACCCGGGTCGTTGGCTGCCCCCACCCACACGACTTTCATCTTGTGATCGCGGCTTTCCGAGGTGACGCGCGCCATGCGATCGCCATCGGCATTGCCTCCGTTGACCGCTTTGTCGAGATTGGTCTGGAACGTCGCCGTTTCGGCATCCCACCAATGCACGCGCGGCCGGCTGTCGGTGTACAAGGCCCATTCCATGGCTTTGCCGTCGTTGGTGGCAGCGGCATCTTCGATATCGTTGGCGGGCGCCTCGAACATCAGATCGCCGCGTTTGTGCGTGGCAAAGTTGAATTTGTAGATCGCCTGCAGCCCGGTTTTTTCGTCCGTGTCGAAAACAAAACCGTCGTCGCTGCCGTGAATGATACGGATGACGTCAAAATCGGCACCGGTGTCCTTGTCGTCGCGGCCTTTGGCAATCTGCCTGAAGGGCTCGGCCTGGGTCTTGCGATAGACCGCAATCCAGTGGCGCTCGTCGATATGGCCGTAGCCATAGCGCACCACGCCATCTTCGTCGGCCGACCAGTGCCAGATGCTGTCGCGGGGTTGTACGATGGTGGTGCGCTTGTTGCTGGCCAGATCGACGCTTGAAACCGAGGGATAATCGTAAATCGTCTTTTGATAGGACAGCAGGATGCTTTTGCCTTCGGGATCGATCCACAGGACATCGTCGCCGATCAGACCCTCGTCGTTGTCGCCGATGAACCTGGCTTTGTGGCTGACCAGATCGTACGCCAGCAGGCGCGTGGCATAGGCCTCGTCGCCGTCCCACGGCACAGTCTTGCCCAGTCCGATCAGGATCGTGCTGTTGCCCGCCCAGCGAAACCAGTTGGTGTCGTATCCTTTGGGTTCGGCGAGCGCGAACGGCTGGTCCTTGTTGGTCAGATCGACAATGAACAGCTCTTCGGCGCCGTTGACAAAGGCGCGCGCCGCCACGCGCAGGCCATCGGATGACAACTTGAGATCGCTCATGGCTGCCCGCGCGGCAAAATCGGACGTGGGGATGCGCGGCGGAATGCCCGCAGCAGGTTGCGCGTCGGGCGCTGCGGCCCGGGCAATATCCCCCATCGCCATGCCCGCAATCCATGCCAGGCCCAACGCCCACACCCGCAAACCTGTCCGCATCGTGCCCCCGCAACGTATCGGGCTCGTGCGCGCCGACAGAGCAAAGTTTTGCATGATTTTCGTTGCATGCAAGCGCAAACGGCACGGCTTTGGCAAGTCCTGACGGCGAGGCTGGCGATCAACCGGTCAGCCGTGCCACCGGTGCGAAGCTGCGCCGGTGCAGCGGGCACGGACCATGCCGTTGCAGGGCTGCAAGATGCTCGCGCGTGCCGTAGCCGGCGTTGCGCTCCCAGCCATAGTGCGGCCATTGCTGCGCGGCCAGGTGCATGATCGCGTCGCGATGCTGCTTGGCCAGGATCGAGGCGGCCGAAATCGCCGGTTCGCTGGCATCGCCGCGCACGATCGCGCGCGCCGGCCACGCCCATTCGGGCACGCGGCCGACGGGGGTCTGGTTGCCATCAATCAGCACCATTGCCACGCGGTCGCCTTGCGAAAGCAGCGCCGCCACCGCGCGGGTCATCGCCAGCATTGTGGCAGCGAAGATATTGATCCGGTCGATCTCGTCTGCCTCGACCACGCCGAGGCCCCAGCGGCACGAGGTGCGGATAGCGGGATCGAGCACAGCGCGGCGCCGCGCCGAAAGCACCTTTGAATCCGCAAGGCCCGCGGGCGCACCCTCGCCCAGCGCCACCGCGGCGGCGACCACCGGGCCTGCCAGCGGCCCACGCCCGGCTTCGTCGACTCCGATCACCAGCGGCGGAGCTTGCAAGATGGATGGACAGCGCATGCCCGCAACCCCTATCGCGCGCAGGCTCCCTCCAGCAAGCAGAGAACCCACGCCCCATGCCGTTCGATCCCGCCCGCGTCGATTGCTGGATTTTCGATCTCGACAACACGCTTTATCCTTCGAGCGTCAACTTGTTCAGCCAGATCGATGTGCTGATGGGCAAGTTCATCGGCGAACTGCTCGGCTGCGACGAGGCCGAGGCGCGGCGCGTGCAGAAAATGTATTTTCACGATCACGGCACCACGCTGGCCGGGCTGATGCATTACCACACCGTCGATCCGCGCGAATTCCTGGGTTATGTTCACGCGGTCGACATGACCGTGCTCGAACGCGCCCCCCGGCTGGGCGAGCGCTTGCACGCTTTGCCCGGGCGCAAGCTGATTTTCACCAACGCCGACGCCGATTACGCGGTGCGTGCGCTCGATGCGCTCGGGATCGGCGATTGTTTCGAAGGCATGTGGGATATCCACGCGATGGAATATCGGCCCAAACCCGAATTGAGCGCCTATACCGGTTTGATCGAGCGCTTTGCGATCGATCCTGCGCGCGCGGTGTTTATCGAGGATTCGGCGCGCAACCTGCCGCCGGCCAAACGGCTCGGCATGCAGACAGTGTGGATCGACATGGCCACCGAATGGGGCGATCGCGCCAAAGATGACAGCACCATCGATCTGGCGATCGACGATATGGCGCACTGGCTCGACAGCGTTCTGGCCGAACTTGCCGCCGGAGCGCCGCTGGGCTAGTCGCCGGAAAAGCCCGATCCTGATGAAAGACCGCTCCATGACCGACCAGCTTGCCGCCGCCATCGAACAGGCCTGGGACAACCGCGCCAGCGTGACTCCGGCGAGCAGCGATGTGCGCACCACGGTCGAAGCCGCGCTCGCATTGCTCGACAGCGGGCAGGCGCGCGTGGCCGAGCCGGTTGATGGCGAATGGCGGGTCAACCAGTGGCTGAAAAAGGCGGTGCTGCTGTCGTTCCGGCTCAACGACAATGCGCTGGTCGAACATGCCGCCGGCGGTGCCCCGGCTTACGACAAAGTGCCGTCCAAATTCGCCGGTTGGGGCGAGAACCGCTTTCGCGAGGCCGGGTTTCGCGTGGTGCCGGGTGCCGTCGCACGGCGCGGTGCGCATATCGGCAAAGGCGTGGTGCTGATGCCGAGCTTCGTCAACATCGGTGCCTTTGTCGATGAAGGCACGATGGTCGATACCTGGGCAACGGTCGGCTCGTGCGCACAGATCGGCAAGAATGTGCATATTTCGGGCGGTGCGGGGATCGGCGGTGTGCTCGAACCGCTGCAGGCCGGGCCGGTGATCATCGAAGACGGCGCCTTCATCGGAGCGCGCTCGGAAGTGGCCGAAGGCGTGATTGTCGGCGAGGGCGCGGTGCTGTCGATGGGCGTCTACCTTGGCGCATCGACCAAAATCGTCGATCGCACGACTGGCGAAGTGCACGTGGGCCGTGTTCCGCCGTTTGCCGTGGTGGTGCCAGGCGCAATGCCGGGCAAACCGCTGCCCGATGGCACGCCCGGCCCCTCGCTCTATTGCGCGGTGATCGTCAAGACGGTCGATGCGCAGACCCGCAGCAAGACCGCGATCAACGAACTGCTGCGCGATTGAGCAATATAAGTTGCAATTTGCACCTTATAAAACGACATCTTTTCAAAGCGATTGCAGTTTTCGCACTTTGTCTGGCGCGCAAAGCATTTGCGTGTTCGCAGTCGCAGCATAATTTGGGCCTCAAGCCAGATCGCACCGGGGTTTTGTTACCCCACTGGTTGAGGAGTACCCATCATGACCAAGATCGCACTGCTCACCGCTACCCTGCTCGCATTTGCCCCCGCCGCTGCATTTGCCGCTGACCAGCAAACCGGCGAATTCACCAACAAGGGCGTGGACTACCACTACACCACCGAAGACAAGTCGGGCGACAAGATCGTGCGCGGTACGGCTTATGCCGGCACTGTCCCGTTTGAACTGCACATCCACAAGAAGACGGTCACCGGCACGTTCAACAACAAGCCGGTCGAATTCGATCTGGCCGACGTCAAGAAGCTGGGCATCACCACCGGCAACTGAGCTCGATCAATTTGCCAAAGGAAAAAGGCCCCGGCGCAGTACGCCGGGGCCTTTTTTCGTTTCGGCTCGATAGCTCACACCGTCATTCCCGCGCAGGCGGGAATCACAATGAGGATTTGCTGCTAAATCAGTCCACCGCCGGAATATACAGATCACCGCCCGCGCGGTATTTCTCGCGCATTTCCGCCATTCCGGCTTCGACCACTTCAGCCGCCAGGAACGTCTCGGGCGCGCTGTTCTGCTTTGCGGCGAATTCGCGCACTTCCTGGGTGATTTTCATCGAGCAGAACTTGGGGCCGCACATGCTGCAGAAATGCGCGGTCTTGGCGCCTTCGGCCGGCAGGGTCTGGTCGTGGTACTGCTCGGCGGTTTCCGGATCGAGGCTGAGGTTGAACTGGTCGCGCCAGCGGAATTCGAACCGCGCGCGGCTGAGCGCATCATCGCGCAATTTGGCCGCCGGGTGCCCTTTGGCGAGATCGGCGGCATGCGCGGCGAGCTTGTAGGTTACCACGCCGACTTTGACGTCATCGCGATCGGGCAGGCCGAGATGTTCCTTCGGCGTCACGTAACAGAGCATCGCGGTGCCGAACCAGCCGATCATCGCCGCGCCAATCCCGCTGGTGATATGGTCATACCCCG
>CAITOD010000546.1 GCA_903893935.1 uncultured Sphingomonadales bacterium | reverse complement strand
GGGTTGGGCGGCCTGGGTCATATGGCGCTGAAACTTGCCGTTCATCGCGGGGCAGAGGCGACCGTTTTCACCACCAGCGCGGACAAGGCCAAGGACGCCTTTGCCATGGGCGCGACCGACGTTGTGGTCTGGCAACCTGCGGCCCATGATCCGATCCCGCAGGCATCCGAACTGGCCAACCGGTTCGATTTCATCTTGTCGACGATCCCTTCGCCTTACGATATCGCCCCATTCCTGCCGCTGGTCCGCCAGGATGGTGCGTTCGTCAACGTTGGCGCGCCGGGTCTGATCGGCAGCGTGACCGGCGCTGCATTGTGGAATCAGCGACGCTCGCTGGTTGGATCGTGCATCGGCGGCATGCCCGAAACCCAGGAACTGGTTGACTATTGCTGCACCAATGCGATCCGCCCGCAAATCGAACTGATCTACCCTGACCAGATTACGCAAGCCTATCTCCGGGTCGAAAACAAGGACGTGCGGTACCGGTTCGTGATCGATGTCGCGGCGGGCAAGGCGCGGTAACCAGGCGTCATGGCGCCGCGCGTACCAGGTCGGTAAGCGGCGCCAGGTCGAGGCCCAGGGCCTTGGCAAACACCGTCAACTGCCGGCTGGTGGCCTGGTCCAGCCGCGCCATCTGCGCATTGCCGGCATCGAACAGCGCGGCACGATCGGCATCGGGTGCGGCGCGCACGACGGTTTCGAGATTGGCATAGATTTCCGCTGCGGTCGCCAGCGAGGCGGGGAAGCGGGAAAACGCGACCATCGCAGTCACCTCGGTCAGCGACTGGATCGGAAATGCGATAAGCATGTGTTCGGTCACCAGCAAGCTGCGGCTGGCCGAAACGCGCGTCACCCGCCCCCGCCATGCCTCATCGTCGAGCAGAACATGCAGATCGTGGATCTGCGTGGCAGCCAGGATTGCCAGATTGAGCGCGGCGGTTTTGGTCGCCAGCGTCGCGCGCGCCTCTTTCAGCACGATAGCGGCCTGCGCTCGGCTTTCGCGCCGACGCGCCGCCCGGCTGTCGCTGGCTGCGACCCAGCCTGATCCGATCACCGCCGCGATTGCGCCGATCGCCTCGACCCAGGCGGCGACCTCGGACCAGGACGATGCGGCGCATTGGAGAGCCTGGCTGATCAGTCGGCTCCGGCGGTTTCGCGCGCGGCAGCCTGCGGCCGCGCCAGAAACGGATAATCGATATAGCCATGCGCGCCGCCGCCGTAGATCGTATCGGCTGCCATCATCGGGTTCAGCGTGGCATCGGTCTCCAGCCGCGCAACAAGATCGGGATTGGCCAGAAAGGCGCGCCCGAACGAGACGAGATCGGCCCGGCCACTCGCCACCGCCGCGATTGCCATCGCGCGGTCATAGCCGTTGTTGACCATCCAGGTTCCGTGATAGCGGTCGCGAAGCGCCGCATAATCGAACGGCGGTTGGTCGCGCGCCCCGCCGGTATCGCCTTCGACCACATGGACATAGGCGAGATCCAGCAGATCGAGCTGGTCCACCACGTGTTCGAACAAGGGCTGGGGATTGCTGTCGTGCGAGTCCCCGGCGGTCGAGACCGGCGAGATGCGCACGCCCAGTCGGTCGGCGCCGATCACTTTTGCGCAAGCCGCGGTCACTTCGATCAGCAGCCGTGCCCGATTGTCGATCGAGCCGCCATAGCGGTCGGTGCGATGGTTGGCGCCATCGCGCAAAAACGCATCAAGCAGATAGCCATGCGCGCCATGGATTTCGACCCCGTCGAACCCGGCTTCGCGTGCGCGCAGCGATGCTGTGGCAAAATCATCGATGATCCCGGGAATTTCCGTCAGTTCGAGCCCGCGCGGCATCGAACATTGCGCAAAACCCCCTTCGCCCAAGTTTGCGCCGACAAAGGTCCGCGTGTTCGCGCGGATCGCCGACGGGCCGACCGGGGCATGACCGCCAGGCTGAAACGATGTGTGCGAAACCCGGCCGGTATGCCACAACTGCACCACAATCGTGCCGCCCCTGGCATGAACGGCATCGGTGACTGAACGCCAGCCGATCACTTGCGCTTCGGTATAGCACCCCGGCGTGTCGGCATAGCCTTGCGCCTGTGCCGATACCTGCGTGGCCTCGGCAATGATCAATCCGGCGGTGGCGCGCTGGCTGTAGTATTCGGCGGCAAATGGCCCTGGGACCAGCCCGGGCCCCGCGCGATTGCGCGTCAGCGGGGCCATGACGATCCGGTTGTTGCAGTGAAACGCGCCGACGTCGACACGCTGAAAGAGGGCGGCCGGACTGCGGGCGGGATATCTGCGGGCGGGATATACTGTGCTCATTTCAGGATCTCCTGGCCTTGGTCGGCCATTCAAGTGGGAATTGCTGGATCCGGAAGGCTGCACGCTGCGCTGCGGAATGTATCGCGTCGGAAACTACGCAAAACTGGCGTCGATGATCAGAGTCTGTCTCGAAAATGGCGCCCACCGCCCCACACGCCCCGTCCCAACCACCCACAGGGTACGCTGGGCCGGGGGTACGGGGCAGTGAGCGGCGCATAGTCGCCGTCAGACGACTTTCGATACGGTCTCTCAG
>CAITOD010000545.1 GCA_903893935.1 uncultured Sphingomonadales bacterium | reverse complement strand
GTGATCACGCGAAAGGCCATGATATCGGTGATCTGTTCGAACGAGACATGGCGTTCGGCCATTTTGCGCCAGATCGAATAAGGATGCTTTTCGCGGCCGGCGACTTCGACGCGCATGCCGGCCCCCGCCAGCACTTGCTTGATTTCGAGCGCGATCGCATCGACCTGGCCTTCGCCCGCGGCGCGGATCGCCTCCAGCCGCCCGGTAATCGTGGCATAGGCATCGGGTTCGAGCTGCTGGAACGCCAGCAGCTGCATTTCGCGCATATATTCGTACATGCCCACGCGCTGGGCCAGCGGGGCATAGATTTCCATCGTCTCGCGCGCGATGCGGCGGCGCTTTTCGGCGCTGCGGATGAAATGCAGCGTGCGCATGTTGTGCAGCCGGTCGGCGAGCTTGACCAGCAACACGCGCAAGTCTTCGCTCATCGCCAGCAGGAACTTGCGCAAGTTTTCCGCCGCGCGCTCGTTCTCCGACATCGTTTCGATTTTCGACAGCTTGGTCACGCCGTCGACCATGCGCGCGACGCTGGCGCCGAACAGCCGCTCGATCTCCTGCGGCGTGGCCAGCGTGTCCTCCACCGTATCGTGGAGCAGCGCGGTCATGATCGTTTCCTGATCGAGCTTGAGCTCGGTCATCAGCCCGGCCACTTCGATCGGGTGCGAAAAATAGGGGTCGCCGCTCGCGCGCTTCTGCGTGCCGTGTTTCTGCACGGTGTAGACATAGGCGCGGTTGAGCATCGCCTCGTCCGCATCGGGGGCATAAGCGAGCACGCGCTCGACAAGTTCGTACTGGCGCAACATGGGTTACCCAAGATGGGCGCACCATTGCCTCAAGGGCAAGGCTAAATAGGGCAGATACATACGATTCGTTCACGGTTTCGTGGTTAATCTGCCCGCAGATGAGCAGGACGATCGCCCCGGGCATGGCCGTAACCGACCACGCGATGGCATGGATCGCGGCTGCGCGCGCCAATCGCTGGCCCGATCGCGAACGGCTGCGGGTAATCGCGCTGTTCATGCTGCTCGCTTATGTGCCGATGCTCGCGCACGTCTATGCCGAGGCCACCGGCCATGTCGGCAGCGATTTCCTCGCATTCTGGGGCGCCGGCCGGCTGGTCATGGCGGGCATCCCGTGGGCAGCGTTCGACCTTGCCACCGAACATGCGGTGCAGGCCGCGAGCCACACCGGGGTGATGGTCGCCTATGTCAATCCGCCGCCCTACCTGTTCCTGACCGGGCCGCTCGGGCTGCTGCCTTATCCGCTCGCCTGGCTGGTGTGGACGCTGGGCAGTTGGGCGCTGTGGTTTGCGGTGTGTCGCCGCTTGCTGCCCGATCAGCCGCTGGTGGTGCTGGCGTACCCTGGCGCCTACCTCGCCGGCTGCCATGCGCAGAACGGCTTTATCACCGGCGCGCTGATGGTCGGCGGCGTGCTGGCGCTGGCGCGTCGCGACCGGAAAGGCGAGCTGCTCGGCGGCGCGCTGTTCGGCGCGCTGGTGATCAAGCCGCATCTGGCGCTGCTGGTGCCTTTGTGGCTGATCGCGGGCAGGCGGTGGCGCGCGCTAGGCGGCATGGCGGGCTCGGCGCTGGCGCTGTGCCTTGCATCGCTGATCGCGTTCGGGTGGGAAACCTGGGCGGCTTGGCCGCACAGCTTTGAAGTCAGCGCGCTGCTGATGGGGCAGGCCGGCGGGCCCTTCTTCCTGCGCATGGCGACGCCTTACGCGCTGATCCGCGCGAACGGGGGGATGAACGCCGCCACCGTCGCGCAAGCCCTGGTCACGCTGATGATGGCATCGCTGGTGTGGCGCGTAACCCGGCAGCGCGGCGTCGATGCCGGGTCGGGCGCGATGATGCTGGCTGCAACCGCCGTCGCATCGCCTTATCTGTTCAGCTATGATCTGCCGTTCCTGATCCAGCCGACCCTGTGGGTGCTGGCCGAAGCACGCCGGACCGGCTGGCGCGCGTGGGAAAAGATCGGTGCCGTGCTGCTGTGGCTGTCGCCGCTCGCCACGCGCGCGCTGGCGCTGCCGCTGCATGCCAATCTGATGCCGCTGGCGGGGCTGGCGCTGGTCTGGGTGATCGCTTCGCGGCTGCAGCCCGATCAATCGACGATCAGCGGATGGAGCGCACTGCTTTCAACCGGCAGCAGACCGGCGCTGCGCGGATCGCGGAACACTTCGACAAATCTCGCGACCGGCACAAACCCCTGACTCTGGTAAAACCCCGCCGCGCGTTGATCATCGAGCGTACACGTGTGGACCCAGACTTTGGTGACCGGTTCTGCACCTGACCACGCACGCTGCAGCGCACGCCGCATCAGCCATTTGCCATAGCCCTGCCCTGAAGCCTTTGGCACCAGTCCGAAAAACGCGATCTCGCACGCACCCGGCACGCGGAAATCGAGCTCCAGCATGCCGATTTCGACGCGCGCGCGATCGGTCACCGCGTAAAGTTCGACCGCCGGATCGTGAATGATGGCCGAAAGCGCCGCATCGTCGAGCGCGAGCCGCGACCACCACAGCCACGGCGCGCCAACGCGCTGGTAAAGCAGCCGATAGCGATCGGGCGCGCAGGCATTCCAGCGCTCGAGTTGCAGCGGCACATCGGGTTCGATCCCCGGCCGGCGCAGCAAGGCTGGCGGTTCGTGCATTTCGAACGCGGTGACCACTGCTGCGAGATCGCCCGCCGCCACAGCATGAAAGCCGTGCGCCAGCGGCGGCTGCGCCGGATCGTGCGCGATCGCCATCAGCCGCGCTTCGGCCTCAGGCCCAGGTCGCTTCGGGCGGCAGGCTCATCAGGATGGCGTCGATATTGCCCCCGGTCTTGAGCCCGAACAGAGTGCCCCGGTCGTAGACCAGATTGAATTCGGCATAGCGCCCGCGCCACGCCAGTTGCTGCGCCTTGTCTTGCGCGGTCCACTCCGAATCCATGCGACGGCGGACCAGCCGGGGATAGACGTCGAGAAACGCCTCGCCCACCGCGCGGGTAAACGCGAAATGCGCTTCGAACGCGGCGTGGTCGGCGCATTCGAGATGGTCGTAGAAAATCCCGCCGACCCCGCGATGCACCTGCCGGTGCGGAATATAGAAATAGTCGTCGGCCCAGGCCTTGAAGCGGGGATAATAGCCTGCGTCGTGCGCATCGCACGCGGCCTTGAACGCGGCGTGGAAATCGCTGGTGTCTTCCGCATATGGGATCGGCGGATTGAGATCGCCGCCGCCGCCGAACCACGCCTTGCGCGTGGTCAGAAACCGCGTGTTCATATGCACCGCCGGCACATGCGGATTGGCCATATGCGCCACCAGACTGATCCCGGTTGCGGTAAAGCCGGGGTTTTCGGCATCGGCACCATGGATGCTGGCAGCAAAATCGGGGCTGAACGCGCCGCCCACAGTCGAGACATTGACGCCGACTTTTTCGAACACTTTGCCTTTCATCAGGCCCTGCACG
>CAITOD010000544.1 GCA_903893935.1 uncultured Sphingomonadales bacterium | reverse complement strand
TGAACGGGCTCTATGGCAGCGACAGCGTGACCGGGCTGACCCAGTCGTTCGACAGCGCCAATGCGGGTGCGCGCACGCTCAATGTCAACAGCGGGTACACCATCAGCGACGGCAATGGCGGCGGCAATTATACCGTCAACTATGTCGGCGCGCCGGGAACCATCTCGCCGGCCGCGCTCAGCGTGATCGCCAATGCGCAATCCAGCACATATGGCTCGGCGATCCCGACGCTGACGTATAGCCAGACCGGCCTGCAGGGCAGCGACACGCTTTCTGGCGCCCTGGCTACGGCGGCTACAGCCGCGTCGAACGTCGGTACTTATGCCATCGCACAGGGCAGTTTGTCGGCAGGCAGCAACTATACGCTCAGCTACACCGGCGCCAACCTGACGATCAACCCGGCCAGCCTGACCGTGACTTATGTCGCCAACCCGGCCAATATAATCTACGGCAACACGCCTTCAGGTCTGACCGGCACCGTCACCGCCACCGGCCTCGTCAACAGCGATACGCTGGCAGGCGTTACCGCCGGCACCGCGCAATGGACCACGCCGGCCACCGCCACGAGCAATGTCGGCCTGTACCCGATCAACGGCTCGGGCCTGTCGGCAATCAGCGGCAATTACAATTTCACCTTTGCCCAGGCTCCTGGCAATGCGACCGCGCTCGCGATTTCGCAGGCCGCGCTCACCGTCGTCACCGCCGGGCTGATCGGCAGCACCAGCAAGACATACGATGGCACCACGATCGCCACGCTGACCCCGGCCAATTTCCAGCTGAGCGGCTTCGTACCCGGACAAGGTGCGACGATAAATCAGACCCTTGGCACTTATGCCACTGCCAATGTCGGCACAGGCATCGATGTGACTGCAAACCTTGGCGCGGCGAACTTTGTCGCCGGGTCGGGCACCAACCTCGCCAATTACCTGCTGCCGACCACGGCCAGCGGCGCGATCGGCACGATCTTGCCAGCGCCGCTGACGCTCACCGGCAACACCACCAACGTGACCTACAACGCCGGACTGCAATCCAACGCCTATACGATCACGTCCGGCCAGCTGTTTGGCAACGATGCGATTGCATCGGTCAACGGCCTGGCCTCGGGGATCAACGCCGGGACCTATCTCGACAGCCTGTCGGGCGCCACCGGACCGGGGCTGACCAACTACACCATCACCTACACCAATGGCAGCCTGACGATCGGCAAGGCGCCGCTCACGCTGTCGGGCGCCAACACCGCGACGACCTACAATGCCACCGCGCAGACCAATTCGGGCGCAACGCTCCTCGGCGTGCAGGGCGCCGACAGCTTCACCGTGACAGGCTATGCCAGCGGCACCAATGCCGGCACTTACACCGACATGCTTGGCGTTGTCGCCAACGGCTCGACGCTCTTGTCGAACTACACGGTGACGGTCGCCAATCAGGGGCAGCTGATCATCAACCCGGCCACCCTGACATTGGCGGCGGTGAGCGACAGCCGGACCTACAACGCCACCACCGCCTCGTCGGGCGTGGTGCAGGTCAGCGGGCTCTACGGCAGCGACAGCGTGACCGGACTCAGCCAGTCGTTCGACAGCGCCAATGCCGGTGCGCGCACGCTCAATGTCAACGGCGGCTTCTCGATCAGCGATGGCAACGGCGGCGGCAACTACACCGTCAGCGTGCTGAGCGCGCCCGGAACGATCAGCCCTGCCGCGCTCAGCGTGATCGCCAACGCGCAAGCAAGCACATATGGTTCGGCGATCCCGACGCTGACGTATAGCCAGATCGGCCTGCAGGGCAGCGACACGCTTTCGGGCGCGCTGGCCACGACGGCTTCAGCCACGTCGAATGTGGGGACTTATGCCATCGCGCAGGGCACTTTGTCGGCGGGCAGCAACTATACGCTCAGCTACACCGGCGCCAATCTGACGATCAATCCGGCAAACCTGACGGTGACCTATGTCGCAAGCCCCGCCACGTCGATCTACGGCAACACGCCCGTGGGCCTGACCGGCACGCTCACCACCAACGGCCTTGTCAACGGTGACACCCTGGCAGGCGTCACCGCCGGCACCGCGCAATGGGCGACGCCCGCCACCGCCACGAGCAATGTCGGCCTCTATCCGGTCACCGGCTCGGGGCTCTCGGCGATCAGCGGCAATTACAATTTCACGTTCACCCAGGCTCCGGGCAATGCCACCGCGCTGTCGATCACCGCGCGGCCGATCACCGTGGTGGCCGATCCGCAATCGCGCGATGTGGGCGTCGCCAATCCGACACTGACGTACACGATCAACGGCCCGGCTTCGCCCAAAGGCACTTCGCCGGGGCTGGTCAATGGCGATCAGCTGACCGGCCAACTCGCGACCGACGCCGATCTCGCTTCGCCCGCCGGCAGTTATCCGATCACCCAGGGCACGCTCGCGGCCTCGGCCAACTATCAGGTCAGCTATGTCGGTGCCAATCTGAGCCTGGTGGTCACGCCCACCAATCCGGTCACGGTTGTCGTCAACAAGACAATGCCGACATCGACGCCGACCCCGCCGATAGCGGTCTTGCCGCCGAGTGACCCCGATGAACCGGTCGTGCCGACGCCGCCGACCGCCAGCAACGGCACCGATACCGGCGGCGGCGGCAGCACCGACCCCTCGTCTGATCCGAAAAAGCAGGCCGCAGCAGCCGCGCAGACCGCCACCAACACCACGGTGCAAACGACTTCGACCAGCACGAGCACCGACACCACCACCGACACCGACAAGCAGACCGCTGCGGTCGCCGCAGTCGCGCAAAAGGCCACCAGGAATTCGGGCGTGCGGCCGAATTCGATGTCGCAGACGCTGATCAACGACGCCGCGATTGTCCGACCCCAGCGGCTCAATTCGCCCGTTACCAGCGACGGCAATGTCAGCCTGTGGGCACCGGTGGCACCATGACGGCGCACGCTTCACACCCCGCCGCACCGCTCTGGGCGCGCTTGCTTGCCGTGATCGCCATTGTCGGCCTGCTGATCCCGGGCCCCGCGCAGGCCGCTGCGCGCGAGCAGCAGATCGCGGGGGCCGACAGCTTCCGCGTCGGTACCAGCGGGGTGCTGTGCACCGCGCAACGGCACATCGAAGACGCGCATTATCGCTCGATGCTCGATCGCGCCTTCGAAGTGGTGTGCCGCGATGCCGCCACCCCGGTTGCAACGCTTTATGCGCTGCGCGGCGAAGACCGGCTCGACGACCAGACAATGGCCGCGCTTCCCGCCGGCGAAGTGGTGTGCGATGCGCCGGTGGCCGAAACCGTGCCCGATCTGCCCGGTTTGCGCCGCCGCGATTGCCGCGACCGCGAGACCGGGCTCGAACGCACGGTCTATACGGTCCGTCGCCATGGCGAAACGCTCGCGGCCGAAGGGTTCACCGCCTATCAATCGGTGCTCGTGCTCGGCTTGCGCTCGCTTGCGACCAATCGCCAGGTGCCCGGCGAAATCAGCGTGGCGATCGTCGGTGCGGACGATCCGGCCAAGCTGGCACGGCTCCAGGCCGAACGGCTCGATCCGGCGCAGGCGCTGGTGGCGGCGTACAGCAATGCCAACGAAGGCAGCTATGCCAATGCGTCCGAATTTTTCGACCGGCTGGTGGCGCGCGCGCAAATGGGCGAACCGGGCGCAACCCGGCCGGCCGAATACCTCGCCAACCTCGCCATGGAACAATCGATCCTGGGCGACAAAGCCGAATCCGAAGCGCTGTTTGCGCGCGCCGAACGCGCCAATGTCGGCGCCTCGCCGGGCTTTGCGCGGCTGTTTCGCAATCTCAAGGCGATGCACCGGCTCGATGAACATGATGCCGCCGGCGCGCTGGCGATTCTCGATGCGCCCTTGCCCAAGGATGCCAGCGAAACCACCGATTTTGCCAGGCGCCTGCACGAAGGCGTGATCGAGCCCGCGCTCGCGCAACGGCTCGAACTCGATGATGCGGGCAAGAACCGGCTGTGGGTCGGCGCGGCCGATCTGACCGACGACGAGCGTAACCTGCTGCTCGATGCACAGGCGATGGAACTGCGCGGGCTGGCGGCGTGGATTCAGGGCGATCGCGGCAAGGCGCGCACGGCATTTGCCGCGACGATGAAGATTTTCAACAGCGTGCGCGGCGGCGGCGTGGCCTCGATGGCGTGGCTGCCCGCCGATGTGCAGACTTTGCTCGCCGGCCTTGCCGAAGCCGATGGCCGGTTTGACGAAGCCGAAGTGCGCTTGCGCCAGTCGGCCGCGATCATCGGCGGGCAAATGCCCGAATCCGCGGTCCTGCTGGCGGCGCGCGCGCGGCTGGCGGGCAGCCTCGCGCGCCATGGCAAGGCCGAACCGGCGCGCGCGCTGTTTCGCGAGCTGGTGCAGGCCGCCCCGGGCATCCCGGGCGGCAGCGATGCGCTGCGCCCGCTGATAGGGCGCTATTTTGGCTTGCTGGTCAAAGCTTCGGACCAGTCGGGCGCGCCGGCCGATTTCTTCCTCGCCGCACAAGCGCTGGCGCGCCCGGGCGTGGCGCGCACGCAGGCGGTGCTCGCGCGCGAACTGTCGGGCGGCAGCGATGCGGCGTCGGACTTGTTCCGCCAGTCGATCGCGCTCAGCCGCGAAATCGTTGCGCTCGATCGCGATGTGACCCGGCTGTCCGA